>JAAWIS010000041.1 GCA_022796475.1 Lachnospiraceae bacterium
GCACCAGATATCTGGTGCAAAGCCTGTTTTTCTTTTGATTTTTTAATTATCACTATTAGTCGATTAAGTTTGAAGACATTGCTGCGTTAGCCTCGGTATTGGTATCTTCTGCAGACTGATATCTCTTTGCCATTTCCTGAAGATCTTCTACATGCTCTTTGATCTTATTATTAATCTGGGTAATATCACCGGATAATGCAGAGAACTGCTTTGTATATGCACCTGCTGCATCGCCTTCCCATCCGCCGCTTAAACCGGATACTAAGGACAGCATCTCCTGAGTTAATGAGTTAACGGTTTGTCCTCTGGAACTAAAATCGGTTGAAGTATTGATCAGATCCTGTGGGGTTACTCTTAATTGGCCTTCCATAATTTATCTCCTTTTTCTCTTCAAATTTTTAATATAGGTTCTGTTATGTTTGTTGCTTTGCTATTTAGTTTTTAAGTACTTTTATCTTTTTGGCCCCTTTTTAAGCCCTTTTGCCTTAACGCTGCTTCAGCTTTTATGCTTTTCTGGTCTGTGCAGTAGAAACATTCTCAGACTCAGCCTTATCATAAGCGTTGGCTGCATCATTTAAGCGCTGTACATACTGCTCAATTCCGTTATAAAATACGTTAAATTTCTCACGGTCTGTCTGGAACTGGCTGTGGAATGCTTTCTGTGCTTCACCTTCCCACATATTTGCCAGAGTGGTTTCGCTGTCATTCAAACCCTCTACCTCATTTTTAAACTTAGAATTCAGTTCCCGCAGCTCCTGTGCTTTCTTTCTTAACTCACTTGGGGTTACTCTTAATGTTGATGCCATAGTTTTTTATCCTCCTTGGAAATTATAATATTTATTTTAATAATACTTCTGCTACCTTCTGCAAGACGGTTATGACCTCCGATCGGTGGCGATACGGAGCGCTTCCATCTCTGCATCGTATATCCTTTGGGCAATCCTCCGGATATCGTCTGCAACGTTGTGGATTTCCGCCGCCGTCTTCCGGATATCTTTCTTTAAGATATCTTCTTTCCTTAAAAATGCCGTTGCATTCTGTCCTTTCCAGGCTCCGGACAAGGTCTGCATGGCGCCTTCCATGTTTTTGTCCGCCAGCCGCTCTAAGCGGTCCGCCACGCCGTCCAGCTCATTAGCCTGAGCCAGCGCCTGCCTGAAATTAAATCGAATCTCTGACCTGCTGCTCATATTGAACGCCTCCTAATCAATTAAATTACTGGACATCTGGCTGGAAGCCTCTGTCTGCTGCTGTTCGGTGTCAATATAGGTCTTTGCTATCTTCTGTAGATCCACCGGATGCTCTTTCAACCGTTTCAACAACGTTTCCACATCATCCTTCTGCTCTTCGAACATCCTTCTGTGAAGCTCCCCGGCTTCCCCTATCCAGTAGTATTTTGTCCGGCCTACCGTAGTCTGCACTGTATCAAACAACTGCTCCATCTGAGCAACTGCCGCCGATACTTCCTCTGCTTTAGCATTCAGTATATCCGGCTGGACCTTGATCTCTACCCCGGAACCATCCATCGCCATCTTCATCCCCCCTTTATATCGGAATCGAGCGAATCATGGAATCGATATTCTGCTCGCATTTATCGTATTCTTCCCCTGCGTGTCGCAGGCTGCCGATTAAATCGGTTAAGGTTTTGCACATTTCCTCGCATGTTTTATAGTCTGCCTGGAACTGTTGGTTAAACGCCGCATTTGCCGGCCCATCCCACATCCGATCCAGTTCATCCACTGACTGGAACATCTTTTTCATCTGGTTTCTTAAGCTCGTTACCAGACCTTCCAGGCTTTCGATATCACCTGCCAATGTTGATGTATTCATCTCAATTTCACTAATCGCCAAGTTTCCACCCCCCTTTATCCTGATTTCTTAAGAGATTAAAGCGGTTATCCTGTTTGATACCCAGCCTACCTGGGAAAAAGCAACCTGCTCTCTGCGCCTTGCCATGACAGCCGCTTCTTCACAGTAATCCATAATGTCATGCTCGCTGTGCTGATACTGCTGGCAAATCTTTTCCAGCGTCATCTTCATCTGCAGCGTCTGAGCCGTCTTTTCATCCAGCTTTTGCTGCATCTTTTTTATTCGGCGCAGAGGGTTTTCCATGTAAGACAGCTCCTGTAAAAATCCTGACGGCCCATAGGTGTCTGACAGGCAGGCGCCTAACTCTTTGGAAATTTTCCTTAAATCCTCTGCTGCCTCAGCCATCGGAATTAAACTTGCTTCAAACAATTTATCTCATCTCCTTGCCTTGTGACCTAATCATACCATACTCTCCTGAAAAAAGGTAAAAAACTGATAAACGGCACGAATTTGCTGACGAATGACCAATTTCCCCTACATTCTCTGTCAGACAAGCAGCAAACGGTTTCCATTTGTAATCCCATACTGTCCTAATGTCCCATCAGGAGAAAGTATTTTCTTTTGCTCATAACTGCATAAATTCAGTCTGTCCACGCTTCCTGCAAGCTGACAGCACTCTTTCTGGCAGATTACTTCTGTAATCTCCGCAATCAGCATGGAAATCGACGCCTGTTCTTCCAAGCTGAAATTATACTGTCTTCCAATGGACGGAACCGTTACATCTACCATAATCATTTTGTTTCCCTCCCGCAAATTATCTGTTCCCGCAGCTTTTCCCGCTGATTTTGGCTATCCGGCATTACAATCTGCCCATCTTCATTCTGCTTAAGAATCCAGGGATATAGGCACCCCTTCAAAAATAAAAACCGCTCCAGGGGTTTTCTCTCCTTTAAATCGAACAGCTCCCATGCTGCCGTTACCAGCTCCTGATCCATGCAGGATAAAAGCGGCTCCTTAAGGGATGGGAGCACTAGTTTTTCTAAGGTTTCCCGATCCTTTTGAATCCCTTTATTGTGCAGTTCCAAAGACTGTCCCTCTTCTTCCGTTTCCAGAAGGGGCTGTTCCATCGTTTCTTCTCCTGTCAGCCGCTCCCATACGCCGCCGGCCGAAATCAGTCCCACCCGCAGACCGCCTTTTTCCGGACAAGCCTCTGCAGCACCGATTCCCTGTGATGCAAAATAAAAAATCATCTGGCTGCTTGTCCTTCCTGGGATTGCCGATAATACCTGCCCTCCCTCCCGGAATATCTCCATCAGGGATGCAAGCTCTGCAGACAGCTTAAGACCATCCTCTTCCATTTGAATCAGGCCTTTCTTCATAAGCTGATACAAGGTGTAAATCAGCTCTTCACTGGTAACTTCTTCACTGCCCGGCAGTTGAAAACTGTAAATTTCCTGGATTCCGGCAATTCCAAGAAGGAGTAAAAATTCTTTCTTGCTAAAAAAATATGCCTTTTCAATTCGATCCTGCATTTTTGTGGTATTCCTTTATGGCTTTCTTGTAGCTTCTTGATAAGGGCACCTGAATTTCATCCTGCAGTTCAATCAGATTCAGAGAAGCTTTTACCGCTGTCACCTTCCGCATATTGATAATATAGCTTCGATGACATCGGCAGAAAAATCCGGGCAGACGTTTTTCCATGTTCTCTATGGTTTCATAAAATCCATATTCCTCCTGCCTGGTTCGGATATAAACCTTTTTTTCCCTGGCCTCTACATAAAAAATCTGCTGCAGCGGAAAATACTGTTTCCCTTCTCTGGTTTCGATTACAAACATTTCCGGCAGTTCTTTCTTTTCAAACTGTTCCGAAAAAACTTCCATCAGCTCCCCGATGACCTTATTCACATTTTCTTTTGCCAGCGGCTTGAGCACCAGGGCGGAAGGAAGGATACCTGGCCTTAAGTAAGCGATAGGCGAAATCCTGCTGTCTGCCACCACCATTAAAAATGCCTGGCGGTAACGCTTTCGCATACGCTCCAGCCTTTCTACAGAGCCAGGGGCTGTTACATCCCAGCTTACCAAATCAATTAATGGATCACCAGCCAGATACTCCTCCAGCGCCTCCTGTTTCTCAAACATTTCGTAATTCCAGGCTTCCTCTGTCCATTTTGCCGCCTGGATCCGAAGCTGGTTTTTAATCAAATCACTTTCCTTTTTTTCTGAAGCAAATGATAAAAATGTAATCATACTGCCTGCTGCCCTTTCACCAATGGAATCATAACTTTATGGTAAGGTTCATTATCCGTAGGCGGAACAGCTCCCACGCCTGGCTTTTCTGCTGCTGCCTGTTCCGAAAACGGCATTCCATTAAAGTCAAAGAGCCTTTGGCCCGATACGTTTCCGCCTAAGTGAATACCTGCCTTAGAGCGAACAAATTTCTCGTATACGTCTTTCCCCATAACATCCATCCTCTGATCCTGATTCATGCAGGCAAAGAAATAAATATTATGGAGGAATCCTTTCTCAAACAAGTTTGCCATAGCGCCGCACAAATTATCCTGCACGCCCTGAACACTGTGGAGAGCAGTAGCAAATGCTGTCAAATCGGCGATAAAAATAAAGTATGGAGTTTCCTCCTGCATCCGGGTATAAATATCCTGTTCTTCCATTCCCGCCCCGATGCACTGCTTCTTGATGCGGTTCCTTGCCTGGAAAACAGGCACAAACTTCTGCAGGAAATCTTTGTACTCCTGGTAGCTTCCGATATGCTCTGCTCCCAAATCCCCTGCCAATTTTAACAGCTCCTGGCCGCCTATCTCCACCACAACTAAATTGGATTCTTTTAACTTGGCGCTGCACATTAATACCTTCAGGAAATTGGTCTTTCCGGTACGTCCCTTTCCGGAAATCAGATAGCAGTAGTTTCTTGCCAAATCCACAGAATAAATCTGAGCGGTTTCCATTTCGTAGCCCACCGGAAGATTCTGGTATTCCTTTGCCGCCGCCTGTACTTCTTCCAGACCTGCAAACTCCGACCACAATGGTTTCTCCGGAATCCTGGGAATCTGCCGCGCCCGTTTGCCCTGCCAGAACTGATTTAAGCGCTCACACTCTTTTTGAATTTCTTCTCCCCGCTTGTAGTCGTCTGCCGTTATAAACGGAATAGCCGCCTGGAATTCCAGGGGATCTCCATTTACCACAGCTAAGCCTCTTCCGTGGATGCCTGGCTCCGGAATCACCGGAAGCTGCATCATATTCAGACAATCGCCGTACTGGAACCGGTCAAGCATTTCCATACAGATCACACGGTGAATATTATCCCTTAACCGGTTTGGTATTTCTGATGTGTTAAACCCGGCCCCGGAAATCAGAAGATAAATACCGTAAGCTGCACATTCTCTGGAAAGCTGCATTAAGGTATCATCGTACTGAAATTCCGTTTTTTCCCGGAAGCTGGCAATATTGTCAATTACCACCAGGATAACCGGGCAGGTAACTCCATGGGTCATTACGTATTGGCTGTAATTACCGCCTCTGAAAAGCTGTTTTCTTTCTTTTACCATGCTGTCCAGCATATGGAACAGCTTGCCTATGGTGTCTAAATCACTTTCATACAGCACGCCTCCAACATGGGCCTCACCTTCAAACACGCCCAGCATCCGGCTTGAGAAATCCAGCATGTAGAAATTGATGTAATCCGGAGAATACTTGTGCATCAGGCTGTATATGATGGACTGAAGCAGCGTGCTTTTTCCGCTCATAGAGATTCCGCAGACTGCATGATGGCCGTCTTCTGTAAAGTTTAAAGCCAGTGGAATCTGGGACTGCTGCGTAGGATTATCACAAAGGCCAATTAATGTTTTGACCTCCCATTTCTCAGGATATTGAGGCCAGTTTTCCCCATCAAACAGCAAATCGGTATAGCCTGCCAACTGATCCAGCACAAGCTGGGCTGGCAGCACTGGCAGCCAAAGCTGCTGAGGCTTTTGATACCCTTCCCGCTCTGCCACTTCCGCAAGATATCTGACAACAGCATCTAACTGGGATAAATCCTTCACTTCCGGAAGTTTTACTCCCTGTTCTTCCGACTCCTTTAAAATCCCGGCACAAATTTTTGCCCTTTCCTGTATGCCTTTTTCCCTTATCTCATCATACAGGCGGATTACATTCTGCAGCGCCCTGCTGTTATAATCGTTCTGCGGGAAATCAATCCCATCCTCTGCCATCAGATCAAACATGTTTTCTTCCAAAAACTCCTGCCTGTCCTGATCCATATTCAAATAGTTTTCCGCATTCAGATTCCACTCATTTAAGCTTTCTTCCAGATAAGAACAAAGCTGATTCAGCCACTTCAGTTTTGCTTTCTCTTTCTGCCTCCGTTTTACATGGCCGCCTACCAGCGCCGCTTTTCCTGTATCTGCAAGCATCATTGCCAGAACCTGGCGGCTGCTTTCTTCATCCTCATCGTAAACTGCGCCGCTCCAGCCAGACTGGAACAGTTCATATAATTCATCATTACCTACCTGCAGATAGCAGCGCCCGGCCTGGGTTAAGTAAGCGGCATCCGGTTTGCGGAGCATATCTACACTGTCCTGCCGGTCCTGCACCCTAAGGCACAGACGGAATTTCGAGTTACTCCAGATATTATCATCAACCGTACCGCTTGGCTTTTGTGTTGCAAGAATCAGATGCACTCCCAGGCTTCGTCCAACCTGGGCCACGCTGATCAGCTCCTTCATAAAGTCGCCTTCTTCTCGTTTCAGCTCTGCAAACTCGTCAATGATAATAAACATATGGGGAACCGGCTGGGCCGCCTCTCCGTTTTTATAAAGCATGGTGTAAGCATTAATGTTATTTACCCCATGTTCGTTAAACACTCTCTGCCTTCTCTTATTTTCACTTTTTATGGATACCATGGCCCGGCGCACCTGGTTTCCGGAAAGATTGGAAATCTGTCCCAGGATATGAGGCAGTCCGTTAAACAGGTTTGCCATGCCGCCGCCTTTGTAGTCTATGATAAAAAATCCGATATCATCCGGACTGAAATTTAAGGCCAGAGAAAGCATATAAGTCTGAAGGGTTTCCGACTTACCGGAACCTGTAGTTCCTGCAACCAGACCGTGAGGGCCGTGATATTTTTCGTGGACATCCAGATAACAGGGAACTCCGCCTGCCTTTTGGCCTACCAGAGCTTTCATATTATCATACGTTCTATTTTTCTTCCAACGCTCTTCCACATGAAACTCACTGAGCTTGGAAACATTATACATATCAAAGAAGGTAATCGCGTTCGGAACGTCGCCGCCTACCTCCGTTTCATTTACCTCCAGATTTGAAAGCCGCCTTGCCATCGCTTCCAGCCCCTGCTGGTTCATAGCATCAAAGGCAACCTGGGTCCGCTCACCGGTAATGGTATGGTATTTGCCTTTAAATTCCGAATCGTTTTGAATGATGCATTCACAGGCATTGGGCAGATTCTCATGGCTTTCTGCCATCAGGATAACCGTAAGGCCAAAAGAGCGCTCCTTATCAAATATGTACTTTGCAATCAGCTCTCCCTCAAGGAAGGATAACTCCTCCACAAACAATACGTAATGAGGCTTATAGATCTTGTTTTTTTCGGAAGAAGGCCGAATCTCCTCACTTCGGAAACGAAGTACCTTAGTCAGTTCATAAAATACATCCGTAGCTTCGTTTTTATTGCCTGCCACATACCGCACCTTTTTGTCCGGCGACCACACATGAGGCAGCCAACGGGCAAATTTCCACCGGCTTTCGTTCTCTCCCTGATCCTCCTGGAATACGAAAGCCATCTTTACATCTGTATAACAATTGTGGGCCGCTATCTGGGCGGCAAGAGAGTATACCACCTGATAAGCTCCTGCTTTATCGGGACCGCCTACTACGCCTACTACCCGTTCCTTTAACAAATCAAGGCAAATTGGAACCTGGTGGAGCATACTGTAGCTTTCTTTAATAAATTTCGGTTTATCCGCCAGGGAATCATTAATCAAAGTAAACTTTTCCTTTGGGATCTGGATGGAAACCTGAAATGGCATATCGCCAATCCCCAGCCGGTGCAGAAGGAAATCCTCGTGGGTGCTGTTGCGTCCCCACATTTTATTGGAATCCTGCATCTCTTTTGAAGTACAGTCCTCTGCAGAAGGATACATCCTCAGCATACTCTGGATATTATTTTCATATTTCTGTTTAATTTCATCTGCACACTTAATTAAATATTCTCCATAAGCCTCAAACCTGTGATTCTCTTCCTTTTTTGCCTTATCCTTTCCGTAACGGATATTATTTAAGGCCCAGCCTACGCCAATTAAAGCGGAGCAAAGAGAAGTAATAATACCGGTATACATAAATGTGCTTGCGTGAGCGCCGGAAGATCTGGCTCCGATAATAGCAATTCCACTGCTCATCAGCATGGGGATCGCCATGGTCATCGCAGGGCCAATCGCCATCATAAGAGGCACATCCCCTGGTGCCCTGGGAGCTGGAGGCGCTTCGATCTCTACTGGTTCCGTTTCCAAAACCTCCAGACTTCTGGGAGCTCTGTGGTAAACCTGACGGATAGTGGCCTGCTTTTTCTCTGCTATCGGAGCCAACTGCCCGCCCCATGCCCGCAGCTTTTTGTTATTTACCTTTACATTGCTTCCCTGACGGATAGCAAGAACATTCTCTAAATACACCACATCCATTCCCCAGATATGGATATTATCGCCGAACTCCAGCCGCCTGCTTCCTCTGACACGGACATCATTAATAAACACACCATTTTTACTGGTATCCTCTAAAACTACTCCGTCCCTGGTCCGGCTTAAGATGGCATGCTGTTTGGAAATATACTGACTGCCGGAATACTGATAAGAATACAGGATATCCGATTCCATACTGCTTCCTATGATGATTTGCTTTTCTGCAGAAAACTCAAATTTTGAATAATTATAAAATGAGGTTGGCTTCATCTGAACAATAATTGACAGAAGCTCTCCTCTGAACGATTCCAATCGGTAATTTGCCTGATCCCTCAGCCGGCCGTCACCCTGAGGGCCCCGGATCTTACAGTTGCGGCAGGGCAAAAATGTCCACTTTTGATCCACCATCTCCAGACGGATTTCCAAGTCATCCTGCAAATGGAATATTTTGCGGTCAATTACCAGCACTGTTTCCGCGTTGTGAATAGCCGGAAGCACAAATTCTTTATAAGCACTTTGGCTGTACACAGATAATACTACGCTCATAGCATTTATCCCCCTTGTAATTTACAAAAATTCAATTTGGTATGCAGTTTTCCCAACCATAAAACAATCCCCGGAGCGAAGTTTCAGTCCGTTTTGATTCACAATTACAACCTTCCCTTTCCTTCTCAGGGAGATCTCAATCATCCCATTACTCCGCAAATAGTTATCTTTTTTATAGTAGAAAATCTGACAGTACACCTGGTTTGCCTCCACATCACGGGGAAGAATTACCACATTGCCAAACTGATTCCCGATTTGTACCGGCTCCTGACAGCGGAACATATACTTCCTCTGGGACAGTTCCGTAATCTCTGTAAGCTGAAACATATCGTTATCCACGGGCCCTGCATTGCCCATATGATTCTGATCCTTTGAATACTCTACCTGGAACGGCCTCCGCTTTTTTTCAAAGGATGCCGCCTTTTTCTCCTCTAACGGATTTGCAAGCACCCGGTCCAGCGCCTCTTCCCGCATCCTCCGGACTGCCTGCTGCCTTTCTTCTTTCACTTTCTTCTGTTTTAAAATCAAACGGATCGATAGTGATAAAGCAAAGGCAATCACAAAAATCCCAATCATAATTAACGTCTGCTTTGAAATATTCAATTTTTCCAAAACTTTCAGAAAATTTGCCATCCTGCCTGTTCTCCTTGGTATCTTCTTTATTTTCTTGAATATTTCTGGTCATTCGTACCAGATTTTGAATCAAATTTTATGATGAAACATACTCTGGAACATGCAGAAAAAAATCTATTGTTTCCCATGCCCCAATTACGCACATCTTAAATTTCACCAATTTCTGTTTCCTGGTTACCGTTTCGGGAGTACCTGAGAAATATCTACGTAGTAAGATTCAAAATTTCCCCGCTCCACATATACTGGCACATGATTATCCGTAAGAAGATTGGTGGGATCGTACCAAATATGGCCGCTGCGGAAAAAATATACTCTCCCGTCAGGTGACTGGTACTGGCATTCCAGGATATAAGGATGCTGATAATTGCTGGAAATCTTTGGATCCACACTAACCCCGATAATCTGGGCATCCAGACGCATCCCGCTGCTTTTTAGACTGCCCTCTTTCGATTTCTTAAGTACGCTGTAAATAATAAGGGAGCTTCCTACAATTAAAAGAAGGATTCCCACAAATCCGAAAATCACGCTTACAAACTGGGTAGCGCTTGACCGGATCCGATCCGGTTGGTCTGGATTGCAGTAAACTGTAATCGGATCCCCCCTTCGCATATCGCTGCTGTAATATCCTAAAGGGCTCTCAAAATATTCCCCGTCAATTTCATAAGAAATGATAACATTATCCCGGGAAACAGACCGGATCTCTCCCTCTACTGGAACAGCTTGCTTTAAAAAATTAGCGGTACTGATAAACAGTCCTGCAGCCACAGCCACAAATACAACGCCTACAATTGTAAAAATAACGCCTACAGCAGCAAACACATTTTTAAACAAAAACCTTTGTGTGTAAATTCCTCTTCTGCCCATACGGTTCCCCCTGGTTATCTGTCATTTTTTCCTATTTTGCTGTGAAATTTTTAAACTCCCGTTCTTTTCACAGCAATATTAATTTCTAATTATTGTACTGATTTATTTTGATAAAGTCAATTCATAAAGTCTTCTTTTTTTCGAAAAAACAAAGGAACTGCTGCAAATTCCGTCTGTTTCGCAATATCTTTAAGGATATTTCAAACTATCCTCACGATTCTTTCACAGATCCGCTATTTTACAGCAGTCCCTTTGCTTTCAGGGACATTATTTAATTGTAGGCTGGTTGATTTTTACCGCTGAAACTTTTAGCGTTCCTTTATGTTACGTCCCGGGTCCCTTACTAAACCAGGACAGTCATACGATTTAAAATTATTTGGCATTTTCACCAACACCAAACATTCTATTGATACTCTGCCACATCAATCCATTTCAGAAGGAATTCTTTTTCTTTTTCCTTCTTCTTTGTAAGCTGGGCAGCCGCTACGATTGGCAGCCAGCGGCTTACGTACTGGCGGGCGGTATCGCTCTTTTCGCAGAATAGCTTCATATACAATTCTGCTTTGTCCGGATTCTCCAAACTAAACAGCAGATATGTCATAGCAGCATCAGCAGAAGCATTGCCCTGTGCCGCGTGTGCCCAGTCAATGATCCAGAGCTTACCGTATTTATCTACAATTACGTTGGTAGGATTAAAATCACCATGGCACAATTTGGTGTGCTTTGGCATACTTTCCAGACGAACTGCCAGTTCATAGCGAACCGTGGCGCTTAAATCCTTTAAGCTGTTAATCTGATCCATCAGTTTATGGCGCAGCCGTTTGATGGTAGAAACTTTCTGCTTATGGACTGTTAACTGAAGATCCACAAACATTTCCATATAGGTCTGCAGCTTCTCCGGCTCCTCTTCCATTAACTGAGCCAATGTTTTACCTTCCACCTTATCACGGATTAAGCACCAGCCTTCCGGAGTTTCTGATACGGATACCAAAGTCGGAATATTTAAATCCGTGTTCTCTTCTACCAGAGCTTCGTTGCGTGCCTCATTTAAAACTTCTGCCTTGGTATAACGATTATCAAATACTTTGATGATCTGATCCTCTGTGGCATAAATTGTCTTATGAGGTCTTGTGAAAATAACTTTCTTATTTTCTTCCATGCCTTTCTTTTCCTCCTTAAAATTTTGTAGCTATGCAGCTATAGGTCTGCATCATTCTATCAATCGCTTTTATTTTCCGTAGTAAGCCCTTAAATACATTTCCTTAATTTCCTTCATCAATGGATATCTTGGGTTTGCTCCGGTACACTGATCGTCAAATGCATCTTCTACCATCTGATCCAGGTTATCTAAGAAATACTTTTCATCAATACCGTAATCTTTGATGCACTTCTTGATGCCAACCTTTGCCTTCAGATCTTCAATCTTAGCAATAAACAGCTCTAATGTTTCCTGGTCATTCTTTCCGCACACGCCGCAGAAATTAGCGCACTCTACGTAGCGGGCCAGGGTATGAGGATACTGGTACTGAGAGAAGGTTCCCATCTTAGGCGGAACTTCCTCCGCATTATAGCGAATTACCTCGCAAATTAACAGAGCATTTGCAACGCCGTGAGGCAGATGATGGTAAGCGCCTAACTTGTGAGCCATAGAGTGGCATACTCCTAAGAATGCATTCGCAAATGCCATACCAGCTAAGCAGGAAGCGTCTGCCATCTTCTCTCTTGCAGCCGGGTCATCTGCACCTTTCTCATAAGCCCTTGGCAGATATTCAAATACGCTCTTCATAGCTTTTAATGCCAAGCCGTCTGTATAGTCTGTAGCCATAATAGACGCATACGCTTCTAATGCGTGAGTCAGCACATCCACGCCGGAAGCACTGGTTAAGCCCTTAGGCTGATTCATCATATTATCCGCATCTACAATCGCCATATTGGGAAGCAGCTCATAGTCTGCTAACGGATACTTGGTTCCAGTCCTGTCGTCGGTGATAACAGCAAATGGAGTTACCTCAGAACCTGTACCGGAAG
The DNA here is from genome assembly GCA_022796475.1 of Lachnospiraceae bacterium. GTDB lineage: Bacteria > Bacillota > Clostridia > Lachnospirales > Lachnospiraceae > Caccovicinus. The sequence continues at coordinate 12,582 of JAAWIS010000041.1, forward strand.
AAGTGGGGATGGCTACAAAGTATGCCTTTTCGCCCATCTTGGGGAAGGTGTAAACTCTCTTGCGAATATCCATAAAGCGCATTGCCAGGTCTAAGAAATCTACTTCCGGATGCTCATATAATACCCACATAATCTTAGCTGCGTCCATAGCAGAACCGCCGCCTAATGCAATGATGCAGTCTGGCTCAAATGCACGCATTGCCGCTGCGCCTGCAACTGCAGAGGACAGATTTGGATCCGGAGCAACTTCAAAGAAGCAGGTATACTGGATTCCCATCTGATCTAACTTGTCTTCGATTGGCTTTACGTAGCCATTCTTGTATAAGAAAGAGTCAGTAACAATAAAGCATTTCTTCTTGCCCATTACGGTTCCCAACTCATCCAATGCCACCGGCATACAGCCCTTCTTGAAGTATACCTTCTCCGGTGCTCTGAACCACAACATATTTTCTCTCCTCTCCGCTACGGTCTTAATATTTAACAGATGCTTTACGCCTACGTTCTCAGAAACGGAGTTGCCGCCCCAGGAACCGCATCCTAATGTTAAGGACGGCATCAGTTTAAAGTTGTAAAGATCGCCGATTCCGCCGTGGGAAGAAGGAGTATTAATTACAATACGGCAGGTCTTCATGGCCTCTGCATGTTTTAAGATCTTTTCCTTCTGAGCAGGATGGATATAAAGGGATGCCGTATGGCCATAGCCGCCGTCTGCTACCAGCCGCTCTGCCTTTGCGATTGCTTCGTCAAAATCATTTGCATGGTACATAGCCAGAACTGGAGAAAGCTTCTCATGAGCAAATTCCTCAGAAATGTCTACGGACTCTACTTCACCAATTAAAATCTTGGTGGATTCCGGAACCGTCACTCCTGCCAGCTTTGCAATCGTAAAAGCTGACTGTCCTACAATTTTAGCATTTAATGCGCCGTTAATCAAGATCGTATGACGCACCTTATCTAATTCATCTTCTTTTAAGAAATAGCAGCCTCTGTACTGGAACTCTTTCTTTACTGCATCGTAAGCATCGCCTACTACAGTAACGGACTGTTCAGAAGCACAAATCATACCGTTATCAAATGTTTTTGAATGAATTACAGAGTTTACCGCTAACTGGATATCTGCTGTATCGTCAATAATAACCGGCGTATTTCCGGCGCCTACGCCAAGTGCCGGCTTTCCGGAAGAATAAGCTGCCTTTACCATACCAGGGCCGCCAGTAGCCAGGATAATATCAGCATCCCGCATAACCTCATTCGTCAGCTCCAGACTTGGAACATCGATCCAGCTAATGATATTTTCCGGCGCTCCTGCTGCAACGGCTGCTTCTAATACGATTTTTGCTGCTTCAATGGTACAATTTTTTGCTCTGGGATGTGGACTGAAAATAATTGCATTTCTGGTTTTCAAACAGATTAATGCCTTAAAGATTGCGGTAGATGTGGGATTGGTTGTAGGAATAACGGCTGCTACAAGGCCGATTGGTTCAGCGATCTTTTTAATGCCAAAAGCACTGTCTTCTTCAATAATGCCGCAGGTCTTGGTATTCCGGTATGCATTGTAGATATACTCAGACGCATAATGGTTCTTAATTACCTTATCCTCTACAATACCCATTCCGGTTTCTTTCACTGCCATTTTTGCCAGCGGGATTCTTGCCTTATTTGCTGCCATGGCTGCTGCAAAAAAGATCTTATCCACCTGTTCCTGTGTAAAAGTTGCGAAAACTTTCTGAGCTTTGCGCATCTCCTTCATCCGTGCCTGGAGCGCATCTACGTTGTCAATTATGTTCTGCTCCGGCACTGCTAATGTTTCCTTGGTCTTGGTTGCCATCTTTTTTTCCTCCTTAATTTGTTTATATTGGGTTAATTTCCTTCCTTGAATTAAAATGGGGTCAGCCTGTATTTTTCTTTTTCAAATTTTGTCTGACCGTAATATACCGATCTGTAAGTATTTTTTGACGGTATATTGTCCATTAAATAACGTTATTTTTTTAACGTTATTTTTTTAACGATTTCATTATAAACTGTTTTTAGGAAAAAGTCAAATAAATTTTTGGAATTTTAGCAAAGAAAAACAACAAAAATCTCCGCCTGTTTTTCCGCAAAAACTATGCATTTTTACTATTGGAAAACTGCCCTTAACAATAAAATCCCCCAGCCAGTTCCCAGCAAAAAATCATGGCCGGGAATGGGGCCTGGGGGATAACGGAAACGTATTTAATCTGCAAAGGGCTGCAGGAAACGCAGCGCTTCTTTCACCTTTTGTATCACCGGATGGCAGTCCCTGTTTTTTTCCCGGTGCAGGTAAGTCAGCACTGGCGCTTCGCTTCCGGAAAGTTTGATCCTTCCATTCCCCTCCTGTACCAATTTTGTCAGCCCTTCCGGATTCAACTTTGCCTTTGGATAGATGGACAGCCTGTACTCCTGGCGGTTAATCAATACTTCTGTAATATATACCTGATGTGCCATTGCCTTAATGCTGGCAATCGTAAGAAGGTTCAGCACCGCTTTTGGCAGATCCCCAAAACGGTCAATAAGCTCATCCTGCATATCCATTTCCTCTTCTTCACTTTCAATGGCTGAAATCCGTTTATAAATATCTAATTTCAGGTATTCATTTTTAATATAGTGAGGAGGAATATAAGCGTCAATATCGCACTCCACCACCGTTTCAAAATCCATTGCTTCTTCCAGCGCATTTTTCCCTTTTAAGGCGAGAACTGCCTGTTTCAGCAGCTTACAGTACAAATCATATCCTACTGCATCCATATGTCCATGCTGCTCTGCCCCCAGCACATTTCCGGCGCCCCGGATTTCCAAGTCCCGCATGGCAATCTTAATCCCTGATCCAAGTTCTGTAAACTCCCGGATAGCCTGAAGCCGTTTTTCTGCTTCTTCCCTTAAAATTTTGTCCCTTTTATACATCAAAAACGCATAAGAGGTGCGGCTGGAACGTCCAACCCTTCCCCTGAGCTGGTAAAGCTGAGATAATCCCATCCGATCTGCATCATGGATAATCATGGTATTTGCATTAGGGATATCCAGTCCAGTTTCAATAATTGTGGTGGAAACCAGCACATCAATTTCTCCATTAATAAAATCTGCCATAATCCGTTCCAACTGCCGTTCGCTCATCTGGCCATGGGCAAAGACCACATTCGCCTCCGGCACCAGCGCCTGGATCCGGCCAGCCAGATCATCAATATCGTGAACCCGGTTATAAACGTAATAAACCTGTCCGTTTCTGGCAAGCTCCCTGTGGATGGCTTCCCGGATCATTTCCTCATTATATTCCATTACATACGTTTGGATTGGGATCCGATCCACCGGCGGCTCCTCCAAAACGCTCATATCCCGGATTCCCACCAGGCTCATGTGAAGCGTTCGCGGAATTGGCGTGGCTGTTAACGTAAGCACATCCACACTTTCTTTCAGCTTTTTTATCTTTTCCTTATGGGTTACGCCAAAACGCTGTTCTTCATCAATAACCAAAAGTCCCAGATCTTTAAATTGTATATCTTTTGAAAGAACCCGGTGAGTACCGATCACCACATCCACCAGCCCTTTTTTTAAATCCTCAATTGTTTTTTTCTGCTGAGCCGGTGTACGGAATCTGGACAGCATATCCACCCTCACAGGAAAATCCTTCATCCTCTGAATAAAAGTATTGTAATGCTGCTGGGCTAAAATCGTAGTGGGCACCAGGTAAACAACCTGCTTGCTTTCCTGAACTGCCTTAAACGCCGCCCTGAGAGCAATCTCCGTTTTCCCATATCCTACATCGCCGCATACCAGCCGATCCATGATTTTTCTGCTTTCCATATCGCTTTTCGTGGCTTCAATAGCTTCCAACTGATCATCCGTTTCTTCATATGGAAACAACTCCTCAAATTCTCTCTGCCAAACCGTATCCGGGCCATACTGAAAACCAGTGTCTGACTGGCGGGCTGCATACAGTTCCACCAGCTCCCTTGCAATCTGCTGGACAGCTCCCTTTACTTTCGTCTTGGTTTTTTTCCACTCTGTGCCGCCTAATTTATTTAATTTCGGTTTTTTTGCCTCAGAACCTGCATATTTTTGAATCCGATCTAAGCGGGTAGCCGGTATATAAAGATTCCCCCCATCTCCATACTCTACCTTCATATAGTCCTTTATAATCCCGTCCCGCTCTATCTTTTCAATACCGCAGTAAACTCCCAGTCCATGATCTTCATGAACCACATAATCGCCTACTGCAAGCTCAGAAAAGCTGGCAATCTTTTTTGCTTCGTAGGAAGATTTTTTCTTTTTTCTTTTTTTCCTCTCTACGCCAAAAATATCGCCTTCCGTAATAATCACAAATTTAAGCATAGGGTATTCAAACCCCTTGTGAAGATTTCCGTAAGTTACCAGAATCTCTCCTGGCTTCACCATGGGAACCTGAACTTCCCCCTCTATGCCATGGTCTGCATTCTTCCTTTCTTCCTGTGGATTCTCTGCCTCCTGGTTTCCGTAAGATGCAAATCCGTCCGGACAGTATGCCCGCAGTTCATATTCCCTGAGATCACTGGCTAACCGGCTGGCTCTGGTACGGGAAGCCGTCAAAAACACCACCCGGTATCCTTCCCGCTTCCACCTGGTTAAATCTTTAATCAGCAGATCAAAGCTATTCTGATAGGAATTTACATTTTTAACTGTAAAAGCAAACTTTTCTCTTACAGCCATCCCTGCCAGGCGCTGATCCAGCCCGGTTAAGTACACTGTCCTTCCGGTCTGTAACTTGGCTAACACCTCCTTTACCGAGTACAAAAGCCCTGTCTGGCCTCCCAGCAAATAGCCCTTTTCCAGACGGTGGCTCATGCTTTCCCGAAATTCCGTTTCCACAGCCTGCCCCTTTTCCTGAAGCCGGGCAGGTTCATCTAAAAAAATCAATGTGGTATTTTGAGGAAAATATTGAATAAAAGATACGGTATTATCACAAAAATAGTCGATGTATCCATCCAGATTTCCTATTTTCCAGTCTTCTTCCAAACTTTCTGTAAACTCATTAATAACCGTTACAATCCTGTGGCCTTCTTCCAGTTTCCCATTTTTCCGGAAAACAGCTTCACTGGCTTTCGCTTCTTTTCTAAGACGGCAGATCCCATCCTCCAGCTGGCTATGGCTTAACACGACCTCTTGTGCCGGATAAATCCGAATCTCTTCCAACTGCTCCAATGACCGCTGGCTTTCTAAATCAAAACTTCTGATAGAATCTACCTCATCGTCCCACAGTTCAATTCTTACAGGAAATTCTTCTGTCAGCGGGAAAATATCAAGGATCCCGCCCCGGATAGAAAACTGCCCCATGCCATCTACCTGAACGGTCCGCTCATAGCCTAAGGCAACCAATTCTTTTTTCAGCTTCTCCAGATCCAGCTTTTGTCCGTTTTCCACCCAAATAATATGAGCAGCAAGATGATCCGGCGGAAGGAGATGATCCATCAGACCGTCCAATGTGGTAATCACCACACCTCCCTTTTCCTCCATCAAAGCCTTCTGTACCTGGATCCGCTGCCTGGCCATCATATTTCCGTGAATATCGGCAGCATAAAAAAGCAGGTCCTTTGCCGGATACAGCCATACCTGCTTTGTAAAATTCCGATAATCGTCATAGATATCCTTAGCCCGCAGTTCGTCATACGTAACTACCAGCTTCCACGGATAACTGCCTCCCAGTTCATACATCAAATGTACTTTTTGGGAATCCAGTGTTCCTGTTGCCTGAACTGGGCCTTGTCCCTTAGAAAGGGCCTGGTCCATATCCTCATATTCTTTTAATTCCAACAAGGGGTTTTGCATTCTTTTCCTCCTGCTTTTTCTAAAAAATGCCCATTTCTATTGCTGTTCTTTTTTTCCGTTATATCGGTTCATTGCCGCTGCCGCTCCGTCTGTCAGCATCATTTCAGCCGCATCAGCCGCATCCCGAAATGCATCCTCCATTACGACCCGCTCTGTCTGAGAAAACCGGCTCAGCACGTAAGATGCCAAATCCATCCGATCTGGTTTTGCTCCTACCCCTATTTTAATTCTAAGAAATTCCTGGCTTCCAAGATGGGCAATAATACTTTTTACCCCATTATGGCCTCCTGCGCTTCCTTTTGTCCGAATCCGAAGCTGGCCTTCTTCCAGACTGATATCATCATATATAATAATCATATGCGCCGGATCGATTTTATAGAAATCAACCGCATCCCGAATGCTTTCTCCGCTTACATTCATAAAAGTCTGGGGCTTCAGCAAAAGAACTTTCTCATTTCCTATAATCCCTCTTCCACACAAGGCCTTATGTTTTTTTTCCGTTACAGCAATCCCGTGTTTATCGGCCAGTATGTCAATGGTATCAAAGCCTACGTTATGGCGTGTTTTCTCATATTCCTTTGTGGGATTTCCCAATCCAGCAATTAAATACATCCTTTACTCCTTTTTAGCAACAAGCCTGTACAGCACAATAGCCCGGCATATGATATGCCGGGTACTTTGCTTCTTATCAAGTATTAACAGAGCCTGAATAACATGTTTCATCCTGCCTTCCATGTATCAGAACATGTACATCTCTGATCCGCTGAAGGTAAATTATATTATATACAAATCCCCTGAAAAAATCAAATTTTATTCTGGCTTTGCCAGTTTCTCTTTCCATTCTCCTTCTTTAAAACCAGTTAAAATCACATCGCCTGCTATTACCAGCGGCCGTTTTACCAGCATCCCATCTGTAGACAGCAGCTCCAGCTGCTCTTCCTCTGTCATTTGAGGAAGTTTATCCTTTAAGGACAGTTCTTTATAAAGATTTCCGCTGGTATTAAAAAAACGTTTCAGCGCCAGCCCGCTTTTCTGATACCAAGTTTTCAGTTCTTCTTTTGTGGGGTTTTGTTCCTTGATTTCTCTTGTTTCATACGAAATTTCCTGCTGATCCAGCCATTTTAAGGCTTTCTGGCAAGTAGAACATTTTTTGTAGCATAAAACCGTTATCTTTTTATTGGTTTCCATTTTTATTCTCCTTTTTGTTTCCCTGGCATATTGAAAATTTGGCCGCGGTTTTCTTTTTAAGATCAATTATAGCATACCTGACATCCTTTGAACAGCAGAAGGCTTCTGCCTTTTCCTGCCAAAAAGGAGCACCGCCCCGTTATAAAATGGTTCAAATTTTATAACGGGGCCGATGCTCCCTTTTTCATGATGACTTTGTTACTGCTTTAAATGTACTTTTCTTCCATAAAATCTGCTATTCTTCTTCTCTCCGCTTCTTTATATGGATTCCACAGGCTGCCATCAGAGATAATACCATCATCCCAAGCAATGCTCCGGCCGGAACATTTCTGTCGCCAGTCCTGGGCAGTCCAAATAACGGAACTCCCTCGTCGTCAATCAGCAGAATTTCTGGAGTTTCCTCCGGCGCCATAGCCAGCGGAACCTGATCCGGATCAATGCTTGTTAACGGCACATCCTCTGGCGGGATTGGAGTCGGATCCGGATCGGGATCCCGATCTCCTCTGCCTCCGCCGCCTGTAGGACGATTCGGACTTGTAGGCTGTGTTGGCTTCTCCGGTTCTGTTGGCTCCGTTGGATCTTCCGGTTTTGTTGGCTCTGTGGGATCTTCCGGCTTTGTAGGCTCTGTCGGATCCTCCGGTTTTGTTGGTTCTGTTGGATCCTCTGGTTCTGTAGGCTCTTCCGGAGGTGTTTCCGGTTTGTCATTTACAAACTTCGCCGTAGCTTCTTCGTCCTTTTCAACCTTCCCGGTTCCGCCGTTTATGGTGGTTTTGTATCCATCCTGGTTGGCTTCTATCTCTGTTACCTGGTACTCGGTTCCTTCAGGCAGCTCTGATATGGTAATCTTCTGCCCATGTTTTAAGGTAATCCGGCCTTCTCCCTTATCATTCAGCGTTAAGGTTCCTGGCTGAGGCATCGCTGCCCCATCTTCTGTAACACTTCCCGTATATGGATAAGAGCCTGTTAATGGAGTTTTGTCTTTCCTTGTCAGTTTTACAATAAAGGTAAAGTCTTTTTTGGGATCTCCTGCTGCTCCGGTTACGATCTTTTGAACAGACAGTCTGCCAGTATCCACCGTATTTGTAAAATGCACTGCAGACACATGATCTTGTTCAAAAATCCCGGCGCCGCCGATCAGCCTGTCGCCAGTTCCTTCTACCGGATCGCTTCCGTCAACACTTGGAGTAAAGCCTTCTGTATTTGTACGTTTCTCCCATACAGTATACTGTGTCTTTTCCGGAAGGTTATGGATTACGATCCACTCTCCGCCCTTCAAACTTACCGTATCGCTGCTGGTAATAGTGCCTTTCTTTTCGTCATCCGAACCTGTATACGGATAACTTCCTGTCAGAACGCTTCCGTCCAGATCTCTTAACTCTACTTCAAAGATAAACTCTTTTTCCCGATCTGCATCCGTCAGGTTGCTGCCTGAAAGCTGCTTGCTGATAAGAAGGGTTCCAACATTTACTACATTAGTAAAAGCTGCCTCTGCTGTTTCCTTATCTGCAATCGTTCCAGTAATGTTATTTTCCGGTGTAGAATAGCCATTTTCGCTGGCATCCGCTTCCGTTACCTGATACGTAGTTCCTTCCGGCAGTTCAGACAGTGTAACCATCTGCCCGTGCTTTAATACCACCGTTAACGTTAATTTGTCTTTTCCTGCCTCAGTTATTTCAAGCCCTTCCTGGTTCAGGTCTGCAATTTCACCAAACCCTTCCAGTTTGCCGAATGTATAGACAAGGTTCTGCAAATCCCCATCTGCATCCGCCGGCTTCGTTAATTCTACATAAAAGGTAAATTCGTCATTTTTGATTCGCTCCGTCATATTATCATCGGGAACGGATACTTTCTTGCTGATCACCAAACTGCCGATATTCAGCTTATTGGTAAACTTCACCTCAGAAACCTTCTTTTCCTCAATTACGCCAGAAGCCCCTTCTGCTGTAATCTGGGCACTGCCCTCTACAAGAGTAACGTAATGATTCGTATTCGCCTCTTTTTCCTTTACCGCATAATGAGTTCCTGCCGGCAGTCCGCCTATTTCCAGAGATTCGTTATGCTTTAATGTAAATTCTTTTTCAACGGCTATTGTTCCGTCATCGCCTACCGTAGCCATAATCGCTTCTTCTGCAGTCGACTTCACTTCATCCCCTGCATAATAGGTAATGGTATAAAGTTTGCCCTTGGTATTCAGCGGCTTGCCCTGAGAATCTGTAAATTCCACGATAAAGTTCCAATCCCGTTCTTTATCTCCGTGCTCTACCAGCTTGCTGACCTTTAAGCCTCCCTGAGGTTCTTTTGTGCTGTTTGTGTAAACTACATCATTGCTTCCGATCTGAATGGTTCCTGCTGCCGTTTCCTCAACTTTTCCGTTTATCTGGATTTCCGTTTCATATCCTTCCTCTGCTGCTTCTGTAATCAGATAAGCAGAACCGGAAGTAAGGCCTTTCAAAAGAATCGATTCATCTTTTCCAAGAGTAATCCTTCCCAATCCTTCCTGGAAGTTTACTGACGTTTCCCTTCCGTTTCCGTCAACTGCAGCAACGGTTCTGTTGTAGGGAGTACCATCCTTATCTTTTAAGGCAATTTCAAATGAAAATGTCTTGCCTTCCGGATATTTCTGATACTGATCCACTACTTTCTTTGTTAATCTTAAGGAATAAACCGGTATGTTCAAAACTGTCCAGGTACCATCTCCGTTATCAGTTTCTTCGCCAACGAACTTGTCGTCCTTTTTCTCTACTACCTTATATTCCCATGTTTTTCCGCTTTCATCTGTGTTGATCAGGTTCTTAAAGGTAAGCTCAGACCAGGTGCCGTCCATCTGTGGGCGGGAAACGCCATCAGGCAGAATATGCTTCCATTCTTCCTCGCCTTCCAGTCTTCCCCATAATTCGAAGGTAACGGATTTTACCGCGTCATTAATTCCGCTTTCCTTTAATTCTTCTCCGGACAGGATTCCTCCGTCTTCACTAAGCTTCCATTCCTTCTTAACTGTAATATCTACGGTATCGCCATTTCCTGTACCAATAATAACATCGCCATTGGTTCCGATTCCTCCGCCTTTGGTATCAGACTCATTATTCGTAATCTTTACACTAAGCATCTCATCTTTTGCCGTAACATTCTTTGCTGCCGAATAAATGCTGGTGGTGCCGGAATCTTTTCCTTCCACATCTGTCCAGTCATACAGACCGCCGCCTAACATATAGCGGGAAATATAAACCTTTCTTGAACTGGTTGGAGTATATTTGTTATATCCAACGCTGGTAACGAAAATATCAAAGTCTGTTCCTTTACCTTTGTTATCCTTAATCAAACCTCCGTCGTCCAGATAAACCTCCACGCTTGCACTAGGACACGCTGCGATTCCTCCGCCGTCGCCAGTAGCCGTATTCTCGCTGATTTTAACATTCTTAAGGTATAACTTGCCATTGCGGTTACCGGTTCCAGTTCCTCCGTTTACATAGATGCCGCCGCCGCCAAAGGTGCCGCCGTGGCTATGATTGCCAGTAATTGCACCAGCACTAATATTGGCTGTGCCGTTTTCCTGTACAAAGATACCGCCGCCTTCTTTTTCGGACTCATTTCCAGAAATGGTTCCGCCTGTCATGGTAAAGGTTCCGCCAATATATACGTTGTGATCATTTCCTAATGCAATACCGCCGCCCATGTAAGCGGTATTTCCGGAAATGGTTCCGCCTTCCATGTTAAAGGTTCCGCCCTTTGCAATGAAAACGCCGCCGCCTGCATTGTGAACATCCATCCGTTTCCCTGTACCGGGAATAATTGTGCCGGAAGATTTATGCTTTCCGGATCCTTTGTTTCCGGAAATGATTCCGCCTGTCATCGTAAATTTCCCGCAGTTAAAGATACCGCCGCCGCTGACTGCACTATTGTTTTCAATCTTTCCGTCATACATATACAGATACTTGGCATTGCGAATTGCACCGCCTTCATGACCCACATCCTGATATCCATTCTGGTTATTCTGAAGAACAGCGCCTTCCTTAATGTTCAGCGTGCCCTCATTCATAATCATTGGATATTCTGCCAAACCGTAGCTGCCGCTGGAAGCTCCGTCCATTACGATATTTTGTAATGTCAACTTTCCATTGCTGGTTACTTTAACCAGCGCTCCCTTATAGGTAGGATAACGTTTGATTGACTGCCCTTCCTTTAAGCTCCAAGTCAACTCTGTTTTAACTGAAACTTCACCTGTGATATAAATGGTGTTTAAATTATTTTGGTTCAGAATCTCTGCTGCTTTCTCAAATGTTTTCACTGGTGTTTCCAGTGACAATCCGTCTGCTGCATCATTTCCCGTTCCGCTTAAGAAAACATAGTTTCCTTGAGGAAGGGTTTTTCTAAGAACGATATTTCCTTCCTCATCAAGTGCTACGGTTGTAAGGAACTTGTAATCTTTATCCTTATATTTTAAAGTATTCTTTACAGGATCTAAGCTTGAATTCCATGGATTCAGCCATGCGGTATTCCCCCAGTTTACCTGGCTGGCCTGAATTCCACCTTGTGCAGAGCCTGAAATCATCCTAATATCGTCCACTGGTATTGATGGATTTGCCTGGTTATCTGCAATCTGCGAAGTTGCCAAATGCGGTTTAAATAAAATTGAATTCACCTGGAAATTACTTCCAGCCCTTACAACTGGATTTGGATTTCCCTGTGTCAGCATCAAAGAATCAATTTCGCCATTTAATTCTGTGGTACAATTTTCACCCCCTGATAAAGTAAGCGTCAGGCTTCCCACTCTGCCATTCAGTATCCCAGATACTGTCTTTGGATTCGTAACTGCTGGCTTCAAATACATTTGAAGCTCATCCACATAAGCATTTTCATGAACGGTTGTCGTTCCTTCCAATATGTTAACCGTTAATTTGTCTATATTCCCCGATACATTAACCGTTCCGCCATGGGGTTCTTTGCTGCTGGTAGGTGTTCCCACAACTCCTGCATTGGAAGTAACAATACCATTCGGGTTAATGACCACATTTCCATCAATATTCAGCGTACCGCCAGCCATAATCACACTGTTGGTAATGGTTCCGGCCCCTGTTAACGTCAGTTCCCCGCCGTCTGCAATTTTAAATACGCCTCCCCTGATAACCTTACCGCTGCTTACGGCCTGGCTGCCTTGGGATGACCTTGTACTGGCATAAATGGTTCCCCCATTCATGTCAATTGTTACCTTCTTATCAACCGTAAACATCTCGCCGCTTGGCAAATAGGAAGATGTCAGTGTAATGATATCGCCGTCTTTTGCAGTGATCAGCGCTTGTGACAAGGTGTCATAAACGGTGTCGCCGATTTTGGCAACTGCCCCTGTTTTTGTGGCGCTCCAGTTCCTGCTGCTACTGCTGCTGGTGGTAAGGGCATCTGTTATATTAACAGACAAGTTGCTCCACACATACCCTGTAAAATCATAACCGCTGTCTGACATGCTGCTGGCTGGCAAAATATTCACTGTGGGGGAGCTAGTCATACTAACATCATGAGCCTGAGCCGTTGTGCTTTGACTTTTGTTATTGTAAATTGCTCCGGAATCCATGGTAAATTTCGTATTGTTATTCACATAAATTCCGCCTGCTTTTGCAGCTAAGCTTCCTGTACCTTCTGCAACATTATCTTTTATTACCGTATCAGAAGCAGTTATGGTTCCATGGGCAGCGTAGATGCCGCCTGCTTCCTTGCCTTTGTTGCCTGTGATGGCAACGCCCTGAAGTTCAATATTGGAAGTTGATTTGCTGGACTGGTAAATTGCTCCAGCCTGGAAATTGGTATTTCCGCTGAACGTACAGCCTTCCAGCTTTGCCGTCCCTTCCATAACATTTAAGGGGCCATAAGCATACATGCTGTTAATCGTACCAATATTATTTTTGAACTCACAGTTTGTTACAATCTTTTCTCCGCTGCCTGCCAGATAAAGTACAGCGCCCTTTAATTTTTTATCACTATAACCTGTAAAAATATTGCCATTGTCATTAAATTTACAGTCAGTTATCGAAGCAGTTCCGATGGCTGCAATATTAAATCCATATGAGCCATTGGTTTTGCTTAGGGTTACTTGATTTAATGTAACCGTATCTTCTGCATTTTTAAGATTTTCAATCCAAACCCGGTTTCTGGAAAAAATCGTCCTCTCTATGGTTACGGAACTATTTTTTGCATACAATCCGCTGGCATTGGTAGTTCCTGCAGTGTCACTATTTGTACTGGCACCCATCCGGTTATCATAAATTTCAGAATCACGAATGGTAAGCGGCGCTCCTTCCACATACATACCGCCTGCATAGCTTCCGGCATCGCCAGACAGTGCATTATCACCTATCTTACTGTTTCCTTCAATGGTAACAGGACAGTTTAACGCATAAATACCAGCCGCATAATTAAGCCCTGTATTTCCGATAATATCGGTTCCTGTTAATGTAAGGCTTCCTCCTTTTGCATAAACTCCGCCGCCGTGGGCGCCGTTCATAGAAGAACCATTATTCCCTGTAATAACACAGTTTTCCAATGTTAAATTAACATTGGTAGCTTTTATTCCTTTTCCATCGTACTTTCCGGAATACGATCGGTCGTAATCTCCTCCGGTAATCGTACCGTTTTGGAGTTTAACATCTCCTCCATTGATAGTAAAAACAATTTTTCCTTTTTCTTTGCTGGAAATGGTCTTGCCCCGCATATCCAGCGTATAGCTCTTTCCTTCAGACTGGACATTCTCTGAAACATTCCGCAAAAGATAAAGAGTTTCCCCATCTCCCACCTTGTTAAGCGCTTCCTGGAGGGTATAAAAGCTGTTTTCTTCCGTTGCCGCTACTGCCGAAGCCGCAAACGTCACTACAAAAACAGAAAAACTTTCTGCCTGGAACTCAATTTTCGTTTCGTTTATATTTTCTACTGTTGCCACAACTTCTGCCGCTTCATTCTCCGGCAAATGTACCACAGATATTTCGGTTATTTCTTTATCTGCCGCTTCTTCCGGCAAAACTGCTGATTTCAATTGAATGCTTACTGCTACAGCCTTTGCTGGTTCCACTTCCTGGCCGCTTTCTTTTGAAATAAATGAAATATCGTAAGCCATGATTCCGGCTACAGCCTTTTCTTCTTTTAATGCGCCATTAGCCTGGGCACTTAGCTCTTCTAATTGCTGCTTATCTTCAATCTTTGCAACTTGAAGATCCACTTCTTCCGTAAATGCCCCTTCCGGAACATTTACCGTAATTACCGCATCTGAGGTTTCACCCGTATAAACTTTAGAAGGAATGACAGGAAGAGATTCTGCCAGTTCAACTGAAATTTCCAAATCTTCTGTGACAGTTTCTACCTGATATACATAAGAGTACCCTCTCCAGTTTCGATCCTCATCGCTGATGCTTTCTGTATCTTCAATTGGATCCAGCCATAAGCCATTTGCCAGTACGGCATTCATCTCATAACCATCGTTCAGATCAACGGCAAAATACAGACTTTCTCCTTCTTTTACCGAATCTGCACCTTCGATTTGAGCTCCCTCTTCCGGAGTTACAATATAGTCTACATGAAACCCTTCATCTGCTGCTGCAATGGTTTCGTCTTCCTTATCATTATTATCTACAATCTTATGAATATCGTCCAGTGCTACGCAGTATGCTCTGGCGTTTATCGTATTCTGGATGGTAATGGTATTGTATGCTTTACCAGGAATTTCCCAGTCATCACCGATTTCCTGGTTTTCATTTCCCAGCTCAACAGATCCGCCAGCACTGCCGCCTTCAGGTTCCTCCTCTTCCTCTTCTGCTTTTGTTGCTGCTTCTGGAAGACTTTCCTGTTTTTCCTCTGGGGCAGTTTCCTCCTGCTTTACCGTTTCTTCTGTTTCTTTCTCAGTTTCCTCCAAAGATTCTGCTGTTGTTTCTTCCCGATCTTCTTCTTTTGTTTCTTCTGCTACAGTTTCTTCTTTCGATTCCTCTGATGTTTCCTCGCCAGTTTTATCTGGTTCCGTTTCTTTCCCGCTGTCTGTAGTTTCCTTTACAGGTTCTGTTTCGGTTTCTGATTCCTCTTCACCTTTTATTTCTTCCCCTGCAGTTTCTTTATTGGTTTCTTCTTCCGGTTCCTTTTCATCCGTTTCTTCCTGAGCTTCCGTTTCCGCCGTTTCTTTTGTCGGTTCCGGTTCTCTTTCTTCCGCTTCTGTTGTGGTTTCCGGTTCCGTTTCTTCCTTGGTATCTTCCTCTGTTTCTTCTTTTGCGCTTTCTGAAGTTGTTTCTTCTTCCGTTTCGTTTACAGACTCTTCTCCCTGAAGGCTGTCAAGTGAAACTGCAACGATTGCTGTTTCATGGTTAGAACGGGATAAGAAGTTTCCAACTTCACGGCCGCGGGAAGGGCTGTCGTCTGAATGGCTGTTTTCTGTCTTACTATCCTCTGTCTTGCTGTCCGTGCTTTTATCCTCTGAAGGCTGGCTGTCTTTTTCGCCTGCAGCAGATGTCTTATCGTCCGTACCTTCGTTTCCTGTTTCTTTTTCTTCAGAATCCTTTGGAGCTTCTTCTTTGTCTGTATGATCCTGGGATTTATCTGATTCGTCCTCTTTTTCCGGTTTTTCTTCTGGCTTACTGTCAGCTTCTTCTTTTGAGGGTTCTGAATCGTTTTTGTCAGCTTCCTCCTCTTTCGATGTGCCAGAATCGGTTTCTTCCTTATTATTATCTGCTTGATTATCTTCTTTATCGCTGTCAGCTTCTTCTTTGTCTGACGGATTTTTTTCTGTTTCCTGTCCGGAATTTTCTTCTGTCTTACCAGTTTCCGGATCCTTAGATGCAGGAGCATCTGCCTTGTCGGTATCCGTTTCCGGTTCTTTACTTTCATCCTTGTCAGATTCAGCCTCTTCGGTTGCCTTATCCTCTTCTTTTCCGGAATCCTCAGGATTGGAATTTTCATCCTTCTGATCTTCCTTTTGTTCTGGGGCCTCTTCTTCTGGATTTGCCTCTTCCTCTGACGGATTCTCTTTCTTTTCTCCGCTGTCAGAAGGCTCTTCTTTACTTTCTTCTACTGTTTCTTTGCTCTCGTCACTCCCGGAATCCGGCGTCTGATCCGATGTATTTCCTGATGTCTGGCCGGAACCGCTTCCTGAGCCTCCTCCTGATGATCCGCCGGAAGTTCCCTGTCCGTTACCTTCTTCGGTTTCTTCCTTGGATTCTTCCTCCTGGCCCTGAGTTTCCTCAACGGCATTCGCTTCATTGGCCTCTACCGTTACCAGCTTCGTTTCATATCCATCAATATTCACAAAACAGTCTACTGACTGGCTGCTTTCATTCAGGAACAGGAAAATCACTTCCTTATCCTTTGTCTGATAGAATACTCTCAGGGATGTGCCCTCTATGGCAAGCTGACTGTCAATATCCAAATCAAGCTCATAAACCTTCCCTTCTTCCGGTTGGAAAAGCTTTTCATATTTCTTAATCAGCCCCTTCTTATCAGAATCCAGCTCCAGCTCTTCTAATTCTTCCTGGCTGAAAGGCTCCTGATCCTTTAATCCCTGGATTGCTTCCAGGATTTCCTGGCCGTCTGCCATAAATAAGGCCACTTGCCGTTCTTCCTTGCCGTCTGACGCAAACACAGTGCCTGCATTCCCGCCTACATTGGTAATTACCATTGCAGCCGATAAAAGAAATGCTACCAGACGTTTGTAATTCCTGCGAATTTCTTTCAACATCCTAATTCCCCTTTCCCTTTTCTTCCTGCTTTTGTTTTTAACTCATTTTTTCATCGTTTCTTTTATTTTGCTGGCTGAGGCTTTTCTTCTTCCTCATGACTCTCATGATCAACCGCTGCATCCATCAGCTTGATTAATTCCAAAAGGCTTCTGAAATTTTCTGTTTTTTCCTGATTCAGCCAGGTAACATTTCCCTGCCATGTAGCATTCTGGCTCTCCACAATATGAACTAAAAATGTTTGTTTTGCTTTCATTTTACATGGCCTCCTTCCTGGAACGAGTGTTAAGTATTTGTATTTCCAATTCTACCGTTAATCCTTCACTTTCTTCAAATTCCTTTAACCCTTGGTGCAGCCGTTTAAGAAGAGTCCTGCATCCGCCTTTTGCTGTATCTGTCAAAAGCGCCAGGAACTGGTTTTTGCTGTATCTTGCGTACACATCCTGGTTTCGTATCAGGCCTGCCAATATGCTGCTAAACTGTTCTGCCTGTTTATTTTGCATCTTACTGTTTTCTGATTGTTCTGTTTCTTTTTTCTCTGAACCAGAATCGATGGTGCACAGAAGCAGAAAAAGTTTCTTTTCCTCTCGTTGGGAAACCCGCATCAAAAACCGGCATATATCGATAAAATGGGGATAGCTGCACTGATATGCCCCTTGATGGCCTTCTTTTTCTGAAAGGCCTTCCATTATCTGGGCCATTACTTCCCTTTCCTGCTTTGCACCTTTGTCAAAACCAGGCGGAACTTCAATTTCTCTTTGAAACGGCACCACACCTAGTTCCTTTGCAAATACTTTATTGGTTTTTTCTGAAATCTCAGCCGCATCCTGATATTGATGCTGTGCTACCAGACATTCAATCTGTACTGCCTGCCACTGATCATAAGGATGAATCTGACAGGCTCTGGTGCTAAGCTGAAGAATCCCTTTATAATCTTCTCGTTCTCTTAATATCTGGCAAAGTTCATTTAAACACCAGGTAAAAACGGTATGATAATGGGCATTTTCCACCACTGCCCATTCCTCCGCCATCAGGGCTGGAAGAAATTCCCCCTGGTAAAGACAAATGATTTCACGAAGCCAGTCTTCCCGGCTGTCTGAATCCGGCTGGCTTCTTAGCTTTTTATATATCTTGTCAATCTTTCCTGTATCAGTTTTCACCTGATAATCCAAGCTAAAGTAATAGCGGCCTTTTGATGCCAGAATATACTTGCCTTTTGGAAACCCAAACTCACTGAGCAGCCTTCGGAGTTTACAGGTTTGACACCTTAAATTATTCAGTTTGCGTTCCCACTGCCCCTCTTCCCATTCCAGCATTTCAATCAACTGGCTTCGGGATACTCCTTCCGAACCTGCTTTCAAAAGAATCAGCAGAATTTGAATGCTTTTTTGCTTAAGGTTTTTTGTTATCTTAATCCGCCTTCCCTGGAACTCTAAGAAAAAACCGCCTAAAAAGCGGACATAAAACTCTGTCGTTTGTTCTTCCAAATACTTAGCACCCCCTTTTTGCATTCTGGTGGAGCATAAGGTATAAGTTGAGCACCATGCCCAATCTTGCCTAAAATTCGGATCGTAATTATCATTTTTTACCATTATAGCATACAAAGCATTACTAAAATCATTTCAA
>JAAWIS010000157.1 GCA_022796475.1 Lachnospiraceae bacterium
GACGGTACTGTTTTTTCCATAAATATGGCAGAATCAACAGCCTCCCGCCGTTTCGTTGAAGAAAAGACTGGAGTACATTTCAGCCCTATAGAAGAAACACAGGACCGTAATTTTGCTTATCCTCCCTTTAAACATGGAATAGGCAACAGACGATATTATCCTGTCTTTCAGTGGAAAGCCGGAGAAAGAGAATTTCGGGGGCATTATCCATACCTTGGGCCAAAGGACAGATGGAAGGCCGGAGATACTATCGAAGTTCACTATTCTGCAAGAAAACCATGGAACTATGCAGTAAAAGATATCCGCATGTGGCGTTTTGCCTGTATCTGCTGTATCACGGATCTGGCAATCATTGGGGCAGGAATTCTTTTGATCTTTAACATGATTTCATAATCCCCCATGCTGCATGAAATAATGAGGAAAACATATAGAATGAAGCATTTTAAAATTTACTATATAATCCCAATATTGATAATCACAGGAATTGGCATCGCCGCCTTATTCCGTATGCATAACCAGCCCGTCAAAAATGCAGAAAAATTCCTGACAGCTATGCTGAATCTCCCGGCCGAACCCATAAAAGAGGCTTACGGCACTATGGACACAATGGTGGATGATATTGTCAAAAACTCACAGAAGCCAGATATTTTCTCACCAGATGACACACTTATAAAACAAGCATATGAGGAAATGTTTGGAGACATAGTATCAGACAATTTTATTGAAGACTGCATCCGCCTGGACAATATTGCTTTTCTCCACTATCGGGCCATGGAGCAGGGAACTTCAGCTGCGCTTCAGGAATTAAATATGGCAAGAACGAACCAAAAAGATACCCTGACCTACGTGGCGGAACTGCTGGTTCATACTTCCGGGACAGACGAAAAACAAATTCAGATAACAGGACAAATTCAATTAGACAACAATGGAAAAATACATGCCGTCCATGTAAACGGACAAGAATTGCTGCGTATCCTGGAGACGCAAAACTAAACTATCCAGAAACTATAGAAAAGGAAAAGAAAGGGGAACAACTGACATGAAAAAAACCGCTTATCTTCCACCCCGTCCTACCTTCACCCTTCCGGAGCAGTTAAACAAATTTACCGAGGAAGCCGCAGAGGACATAAAGACTCCAAAAATAAAAGATTTTCTTCTCTCCAGGCTAAAGGAAGACGCCTGGAACAGATACCAGAATGAATTACAGAATGGTTTTGACAAAGACCAGGCCCAGACCCGTACCTTAAAAGACCTGGGAGATATACAGACGGTCAAAGCCCGGCTTCTAAAAGAAGCAGAAGAACAAAAAAATCAGGAAAATTCCATTTTGTGGAAGGTTCCCCTGACAGCTGCCGTCCTTTTCTCTGTCGTAGCCTGTATCAGTTTGATTTCCTGCGTCCTATATCAAATAAACGGCAGAAGTTTCCTCACAATGTTTTTCCCAGAAGACACGCCGTCCAAAGAGATATATGGCGTCACCGGCATAACTACGTATGGAAACTTAATAGGTTCCTCTTTCCTGTGGTTATTCCTGTCTCTTCTGTGTGTAGCAATCTGTCTGGCTTTGACATTTCATTTAAAAAAGAAATACCCCAAGGCAAATGCTGGAAATCATTGAAAACAGCTATTAAAAAATCACCCCGGAACTTTCCTAAAAAGCCCTGGGGTGAAATTTTTATATTTATTCTTAAACTCTTTCCACAACCTTCAAAAGCACCTTCCCAATCACCGCCACCAAAACCGCGGCGGCGATGGCCTCTGGAATTCCGGACGCGGTCACCGTGCCCATCACCAGGCCCAACACTGCCTCCACGCCCACATTCTTCACCTGGGCATACTCCCTGGCAAGAAGAACATAGATACTCCCCATAACAAAAACCGTATTCACCATAGAACCGATAAATCCTGTAACGGGAAGGGCAATCAGATGATTCACCTTCAATTTCTTCATCAGAATCCAGAACCACCCGGCGATAACTCCGATCATAATCCGGCATCCTATGGAAATCCAAACTGCCTTTATAGCCCCTGGAAATCCCGTCATGCTCATAAACGGGGAGAATGCGAAGGACAGCAGGGTGGGAGCCATGGTATTGCTGATCAGGGAACAGACTCCGAAAACTCCTCCCAGAACCGCCCCGGCCAAAGGCCCCAAAAGGATTGCCCCTACAATCACCGGAATGTGTACAGTTGTTGCCTTGATAATGGGAAGCTGGATCATTCCCAGAGGCGTATTAGCCAAAAGGATGACAATAGCCGCCATAAGTGCAACACTGGTAAGCCAACGAGTGTCTTTTTTTGTCTTATTCATTTTTCTTTTCCTCCTGCTACTGTTCTTTTTCTAAAGATACAATGCCAGACCATTATACAAAAAAGAAATTATACCGTCAATCCCCAATAAAATTCTCCACTTATCCACACTTTGGGGATAACTTGTGGATAACTATATGGAAAACCTGTGATTTCTGCACATCCAATCTTCATTTTTCCTGATTTTTCATATATTTTCAGGCTGTGAACAAGCTATCCCCCGTTTTTTCCACATATGTGGATAGTTTCCGTGATTTTTGTTTATCCATCCACAAAAAACAGGTTTTTCACATACTTATCCACAGGAAAATACATCCGCTTGCCTCATAAAAGCTGCAATAAAATCTAACGAATTTCCAACTAATTTTCCTAATTACATTGAAAAATCCTCCCTTTTAGTATAAAATACATATAGATTGGGTTAATGTGCCTATTGGCTTTTAATACATATTAGGAGATTCTTTATGCTGGAACGATTAAAAGAACAATGGGATGACATTCTTCTTCATTTGAAAAAAGAACATGAAATTATGGATGTCTCCTACAAAACATGGCTTCTCCCTCTTAAGGTCCATTCTGTTGAAGGAAATACGGTCAAAATTCTGGCTCCGGACGCCAATTTTATTACTTATATCCGTAAAAAATATGGTCTCATCCTGCAGGTAACCATCGAAGAGGTTACCAATTTTCCGTGTACCGTGGAATTTATCACGGAGGATTCCATAAAAAGCAAGGAAAAGCCGGAAAAACAGCTGATCCAGACTGCCGCCGATATCAACCAGACCGCGCTTCAGACCGCAAACCTGAATCCAAGATATACCTTTGACACCTTCGTCGTGGGAGCCAACAACAATCTGGCCCATGCGGCTGCTTTAGCCGTAGCGGAATCTCCGGGGGAAGTTTACAATCCTCTTTTTATATAT
>JAAWIS010000158.1 GCA_022796475.1 Lachnospiraceae bacterium
TACACAGTTTTCATAAAATGGAATTCAAAACTGCGATTTATCAAGGTATATGCTTCTATATAATAAGATATAGTCCGACAAATTGGGAAACTTTTATTTCATCTAAGTCATAATAATATAAAGCATTTTTCCTTTCATCGGCCGAGGAAAGCCTCATGACTTCATCATCTTCATTGTATGTATCTAATTTATTTCTTATGATTTCTGTAAAGCCCTCCAATAAACTTACTGAAGTATTATCCTCTTCTCCTTCTTCATCCGCAATATTAATGAATTTCACTTTCTTTTCCTCGTCTGTTTTTAAAACAGCGTATAACATAATCCCTATGTTTCCATCCAACATTTGATTGATTTCATTTTTTAACTCTTTTGTCTTCACGCTTTACTACCCTCCCAAAATATACATTATCACTCAAAGGCAAATACTTAATATTGTCACCCTTCTTCAATTTCCCTTTTATTATAGCAATTCCCTGCCGAAACTCTTTGCCTGAGTTTGTCCTCACCCTATAAACATTAAAGCCAAGCAAAATCAAAGATGGATTTGTATAGTACAAATCTGTTTTTACAAAGATGCATCCAATAATCACTATCACAGAAAACATAACAAAAACTTCCCGGTCTGTTTCCATAGGAAAACAAACTAATGGTATGATATATGTAGCCAAAAAAGATAAATTCTCATAGTTAATGCTTTCACACTCTCTGATTTCAACCGGCAACTGCTTAGCGTTGTTCAAGGAATCTTTAAACCACCAATATCCTACCCCACCAAGAAGAATAAACACGAAGCGTATGCCGGATACACTGTTTCGATATAGAAATTCTCCGATATCAGCTAATTTAAGTTTGAATGGAATTGTTGAAATATCCATCTTTAGTACAATCAGCATGAAAAACAGTATCCATAATGAAATCAGATATAAACTTAATTTTAATAAATCTGTGTTTTGTTCTTTGGTATCTTTCATTTTTCCCCTTCACTATATCCGACAACCACATTATAATATTCCGTAGCATCTACTCCAAAAAATCTATCCTGACATTTTCCGGCAGATATTTCGCCAACTCCTCCACCAGCTCATACACCTTCGTCCCCGGTGCAATCTCAGTCGGCGTTTTATGCTGTCCATCTTCAATGATTCTCCTGGCATACCGAATCGCCAGTTTCGGATTTCCTTTCTCCATAAGAATGTCAAAAACATTTTTCATATTCTTTTGATACTTTCCCAGACCCAGCTCCTTAAATTTCTCATTCAAAAAAGAAATATATTCCGTCCGATGATTATCGGATGTATAATAGGCGAAGTGGAGCAGGAACCAGAATTCTATGCACTCATTGCTCCATGCCGCATGATATTGCAGCTCCGGGTTCTCTTTGTTCAACTGCTCCGCCCTGCTGACCACACCATTAAAATCACTGGCCGGAAAACTATCCTTATCATAAACGCACCAAATCTGCCCTTTTTGAAGCTTATTTCGCGCCACATACTTTTCGGCCATCCCAATGACCCGCATAGTCTCCGCCGCACAGGGTTCAATCTCAATCAACACCATGTCCCGATAGATTGGATTATCCTCAATCATGCGCTTAAATCCGGTAAAATACTGCGGCTCGGTCTGTTCTCCCTCACAAAAAATATAATACCTGTACCGCTTCTTCTCCAAATGCTCCTGACGGCGCTTTTTCTTCCAATCCAACTTGTTTGGATTTTCCAACTTGTTGGATTTACTTTCAGTTCTGACTTTTTTAGGCATTGACAGTCCCCCAATCTATAATCTTTCTAAGATAAGGGTCTGCCCCATATTTGCTCTCCAGATACTGCTTGTCATATTTAGCGTCTTTACGGACAGATTCCCCCTTGTCATTCTTAAACTCCACCAGCGAATACAGTTTGGAATTCTGTCCATTGCCTTTGGCCACAAACCATATTTCATCCCGTCGAAACAGGCTGCCATTCATGGTGGATAAATCGTGGGATGTAAAAATCAACTGTGCCCCTCTTCTGTTGATATTCATGTCCGTAAACCTCTCAATGATGCTCTGCAGCAATAGGGGGTGAATCTTTGCGTCCAATTCGTCAATCACCAGTGTGGTTCCATATACCAGACTTGACGCGATAAAGGGAAGCAGTCCGAACAGTTTTTTCGTCCCACTGGATTCTTCTGACAAAGTGATTTCCGCACTGTAACCCTCTACAATATGCTTCGTATATACTTCAATCCGGTCATCATCCTTTTCTTCGATTCTGAAATCTTCAATATCTAAGTCCATCTCCCGAATCATATCCAGAACCAAACTCTTAATCTTTTCTGACTTAGCCACAGCAGTCCTCAATTCCTGATATGGATTGCCGTAATTCAGAAAATCAATAGAATCCTCAAACCACTCCAGGACATCCGCTACAATCTCATTTTTCTTATAAGTGATTCCCAGATAGGACAGCAAGGGCAAAGATGCCGATAATTCATTGCTTATCCTGAACTTCCCGAACACCCCTTTTAAGCTGACTTGGCTCTCGCTTCTGGTAAATAATGCTGATCTGCGGCCTGTTTCCAGTTTTATTCTGTCCAGGCTTTCATAAATGACCGCTTCCCCTTTTATATGCAGGATATATCGGTACTCTGCAAGCTTGGTTCTGAAAAAGACTTCAAATTCCGTTGATTCTTTTCTGCTTTCCTCTGAAAAAGCGAATGGTTCCACGGGAATCTTCCTGGCTTTTATCTCGCAATCCGTCTTGTCACAGGCTGCACATAAAGGCCTTAATACCTTTGAGTTCAAAGTATGCAATGCCTCCAGCACATTGGATTTGCCTCCACCGTTCGGTCCATAGATAACAGAAACCGGCAAAAACAGATCTCCGTCTATGTCTTTGATGATTTTATCTTCATGCTCTGAAATTGCCGCAGCCTGCATGTCGAAGGTGGCTTCGTCCCTTATACTTTTAAAATTTTTTACCGTAAACTGACATAACATATCATTGCCCTCCATTCCCTACTTCTATTATACTCAATATTCCTGTTTTGTAAACAAAATATGAGATATTATCTCATATTTTCTATTTAAATAAAAGTTTCCCAATCTGTCGGACTATAGAGATCCGACAGACTGGTTTGTATCCTTCCTTGGTCGACCACGCGGCCTCTTCGGCTTGACGGCATCCG
>JAAWIS010000159.1 GCA_022796475.1 Lachnospiraceae bacterium
GAGGATGAAAAAGGATTATATGGGAAATGACCAGCTTCTCCCTGCGTATAATATTCAGATTGGAGTGGCAGATGAATACATAGCGGTGGTGGATGTGATCGAATATTTTCTTCCTTTGGTTTTGTCAAATTATAATTTGCCGGAAAAGTCATATAATATCTATTCGGTGTTCTGTCTGTTAAATCCCATAGAAATAATGCCGTTTCATGAGAATAAATCCCTCTTTGAAATCGGTTCTGTAAATCGAAAATCTCATCATCCCAAACCTCCGGCAAAATATAAACACCTCTGTTGGATTTCTCAATCATGCCTTTATTAACAAGATATTTAATATTCCCACGAAAGAAACCTGCTAAAACTACCTGCCCGGCATATATGTCCCCACTTCATAATCATATCCGTTCTCTTCCAACCACTTTTTTACAGCCTCTTCGGCTTTTCCATATCCATTTTGTATCCGGCTCTCCCCTTCTTCAAGTCTTTCAAAAAGCATTCCTTTGCTATTTTATGACTTTCCTTGTGTATGAAACTACAAATACAGAAAACATTGCCAGGCCAGTAATCTTCTCCATAATCGTAAAATAGTATGCCCCCAATACATTCGGAACCAAATCGCCACTTTCTATCTGCAGGAAAATCTGCAGACTGTAAATCCATGCCACATTCCATCCCTTCATCGATTGGTACAATGCGTTCTGCATCTGAAAATGTCCCAAGTCTATTCCAAAGCAGCCATAATATACCCATGCAAAGCCTGTCACAATGGCTATAATCCAAAATAGAAATTTGGAAGGTTTAGTAGCATAGTTTCCACAGAGGACATCCAGAAACACCTTTTCAAAAAGCCACGCAATCACTGAACCAAATAATCTCACCGAAATCTCCAGATATGCTCCCAGCCTTTTCAACCGTGATTTCCGGTACTCTTCTGTCCTCCTCACCGCAGGATAATCCGTCCATAAATCATGGATTCGCCCAAGACTCCTATACCGTTTACTCAAGACATAAGCGGCATCCGCATTGTCGGTTTCCCCCTCGCTCTGATAATTCTCCGACAGAATCGTAAGCTGATTGGCCTTATCCGTAGAGGATGTAGGGCATAAGACAATTTCGTCCTGTCTTGGATCATATACATATTGAAGCTGCTTATGAAACAGCTTTTTTGAAAACCGATTCTGGATTTTTATCCGTCCAAGCAGGGTTGACTTTTTGAGACAGTAACAAGTGTAGTTTTTGTATCCCTGGTTTCCAAGCAGCACACAGTCCCGAATTACGCTTTCCTGTATTACAATATGCTCGGCAAGCGAAATTCTGAAATCAAGGAGTCCGTTGACATTTACTTTGTATAAAAGAATCATCCCCACCACGGAATCCACAAAATCAACTGGCATTGCCGGTGTTTCAATCTCCCAGAAAACGAACTGACATTTAGGACAATCCATATATGCGAAATCCAATGCATTTTCACCAAAGTCACACTGGTAAAACTCCACAGCACCATCCAGCCCTTTCATATAGCTGAACGTCAATTCCCCTTCCTCTCCAAAATCAACACCTGTAAACGTTATGTCGCACTTATCCTCAAATACGGTTTCATTGAAATAAATATCCCCATTTCCAAAAATGGTATATGTAAAATCTATTTCGCACTTTATAAAACGGCAGCCTTTCATAGAAAAATCACAATCGCCCATATGACTGTAAGAAAAATCCACTTTACCGCAGTAAAATACGTTTCCATCCAGCATGATGCCTGCAACTTCATCCACTGCGATAAAATTGCAATACGAGAAATCTGCTGCAGTTCCGTCTCGCACGCAGAACAAGCAGTCTATAACTGAGTCAATGGCGATATCAACAATCTTATCTTCTGCAAGTCTGTATTTTCTGCGGTATTCTGCCATGGAAAATCCCTGGACGCATATCCCACTGATTTTTAACGGAACACCCTCATGAATCATTCCATACAGATTGTCAGTCGGTACCATTTCGTATTCCCTGTTTTCCTTACCCGCAAGCTCCGGGCATATGTACGTTTTCCCATTCTTATTCTTAATTTGTGCCCGTATCATTTAATCTATGTATCCTCTGTAATATATCTCCGGTCTTACACCCGCTTCCTGCAGTAATCATCATTCCAAATACTGAATCCGCCATTTCTCTACATCAGGGTGAAACCTGCAGAGAAATACATTTCAAAAGTAACACGGATAAATTCTGCTTTCCCACAATGAGCTATCGAAATATTGCAAAAGTATATCAGTCAATCCAAACATTGCATGGTAATCCAGGTAGTTATCCCAGGATGCATTCGTTCTATTGTTTTGAAGAATACAATTCCATATTTCCTGCTTATCCTTGTTTTCATAATCTACTAAGCAATCTGTTAAGTTTTCCCAATATGCTAAATGTTCCTTTTCGATTATTTTAATACACAAATTGTTATCTTCCTCGAATATTCTTTGAAGAATAGCATCTACAGACTTCGTTTTTTCCTCAGTATTGGACTCTTCACCGATAATAAAAGTACGAACATATGCCGAAAATTCATCATGCACATATCCAATTAAAGATTCATTGTTCAATTCACAAAGCCACTGATAATTACATTTAAACAGCTTGTCAGCGCTATCCATGTCTCCCAATGCCCTGCATAATGCTTCCATCATGAAATGATTAAGTTTAAAACATCTTTCGTCAATAATATCATCAATTTTATGCTTCTCTAAACCTTTCAAATTAAGCCGATAAAATGTTATTCCCAACTCATCTATGACCTGCTTTATTTTTTCCCATGAAACATCAGCCATTTCAAGCAGAATATTCTCCTGGCTTTCAAAATACTCTTTCACTACACCCTCACTACTAATTTCGGCGTCTTCGTCCTCGTATCTTATATTGTTATTTTCTATATCGTACACATCACATGCACTAATCATTAATTTAAAATATTGATTCTTTTTTTCTATTGATAACTGCTCATCATACATAAATTCCACCCAGATAAGCGGGCTCACATGACATAATAACCGAATAAATTGCTCTGTATATATTCCCCTGTCAATATAAGCTTTAACATACTTTACACTTACCTTCGACTGGTTTACCAGTTGATTTATTAGAGCCTGTTGTTTATCTTTATTGTCCTCAT
>JAAWIS010000160.1 GCA_022796475.1 Lachnospiraceae bacterium
GGGCGGCTATCCTGGTGTGCGCACTGCTCGCATTCTTCCTGTCATTTCTGCTGACGGTGCGTATTTTTCAGAAGAAGGAGCTTTAAGCGGGGGAGAAAAACAGATTCAGAGCAGGATTCTTTGACGGGGGCTGTCGGAAATAGATAGCCCCCATTTTGGTTTGTCATCGGCAGGTTTTAGTTTGATATCAGTTACCTGATAACTGATGCTTTTGATTGATTTTTTTTATCTAATCGAATTTTTTTTGTAACGAAATCTCATTTTTTTGGATATATAAGGCAAAGGCATATGAATTGGATCAAAAGGCATCTTGCGGACTGCAAGAATTGCTGTGCAGTTTATGAATATCTGCGTTCGTCAGACAGATATGATGCCGCGGAAAAAAAGAAGGACATGGATCTGGTAAAGGATCTGAAAGCTGGCATACAAAAAAGAAAAAGAAGGAGTATGTCGGCGGTATTCGTCATATTGATCACAGGTATTTTGTTCATAAGGCGTTACAGCATCCCTGTTCCATTTGATGCAAATCGTATGTTTATAGAAACGGTTCCATCCGTATTTACGGTCTTTGCCACATTGTCAAGTGGAGAATTCAAAATTTCAATTCTCCATTGTTTTTATATGCGTTTTTTTGTATAATCTAATTATGAGAATGCTTGTTGGAGGTGGTAGATATGGGAAAATTAAGAGTTTACCTGGATACCTCAGTGATTAGTCATTTACTTCAGGAGGATGTGCCTGAAAAAATGGCTGATACCAGACAATTATGGGAAATGTTTCGCAATGGAAAGTATGACGTATATCTTTCTACTGTAACGCTTGAAGAACTAAAAGGATGTTCAGAACCAAAACAAAGCAAATTATTCGATTATTTAGGACTTATTGATTATACTTTGGTTCAAATTGATGATAATGTTGCAGATATTTCACATCAGATTATTGAAATGGGAATACTAACAAAGAAAAGCTATGATGATTGCCAGCATATCGGAGCTGCCATTGTAAGTGAATGTGATTGCATTATATCATGGAATTTTAAGCATATTGTAAATATTAAAACAATACGGGGAGTACGGGCAATTACTAACCTGAAAGGCCATAAACCAATTGAGATTTTAAACCCATCTGTGTTATTAGAAAGTGAGGAATGATTATGAGCAGACCTATTTTAAGTCCTAATTTTACCATTGAAGACATTCACAAATTGAGAGAATATAACTACTATCAGACGAAAGATATGAGCCGACAGGAACGCATGGACTATTATAATACTCGTGGTATGGAAGTTCACAAAGAGATACAAGCTAGAAAATTACAAAAAATATGAATTATGTAATTGAAAATAACGAGGAGGGTAATGTATGGCAAAAATTATATCTATATTCAACAATAAAGGTGGTGTAGGAAAAACCACTATTGCTTGGAATCTGGCTGATGCTCTTGCTAGAAAAGGGAAAAAGGTTCTAATGATTGATTTTGATCCCCAGTGTAATTTATCAATCGCTATTCTTGGAAGTGAGGAATTTAAGCAATCGTTGCCAACTATAACTCAACCCTATGGCACTACTATAAGGGCGTACCTACAAAAATTTTTACAAGGTATTGGGAATTTAGAAATATATACCTACAAAGGAAAGCATACTCACACAAATGTCGATTTAATTGCGGGAGACTTTTGGTTAAATGTTTATGGTGAATCCTTAAGCGTAGGTTCAGACTTATTAACTGGTACAGGCATAACTAAATATGCTGTAATAAAGGATATGGTAGAGTATACCATGGCAAAGAAAAAAAATATCTATGATTTTGCAATCATTGATTTACCACCTTCATTCGGAGCATTAGTTAGGGCTGCTTTATACTCATCAGATTACTTTCTTGTGCCATGTACCTCTGACACATATAGTTCATATTGTATATCTCTAATAGGAGAAATGATACCTACTTTTATTGATGACTGGAAAAGTGGTTATGAAAGATTTTCAAAATCAAATCCCAATATCAATAAATATCAAGATATAGGTGATCCTAAATTTGCAGGTTGGGTATATAATGGTTTTGATACACAAAAAAATCACATTGTTAAAGCAGACTACATTCATTATCAAGAAATCGTAAAGAGCATAACTCAAGAACTAATCAATAATGATAATATTAGCAAAAGTACTATTTTGCCACCTGATTTTAAAGCAGGTGAAATTGAGGATATGAATGTCTTAATTCAAAACAGTATTTGGCAAAGCATACCGGTTGCTTCTTTGAAAGATTACAGACCTATGAAAACATTACAAGACAAAGGTTCATGGGCTCCTCGGCAAATAACTCTAATTGATAAGCTTAATACCCGATTCACGGAATTGGCAGATAACGTTATTTCTTCTTGTATTTAAGCAGACAAATATTACAAATACAATTTTAAATATTCCATGTATAAAGAGTATTTTGTACATGGAATATTTTACCTCAATAAAAAGAACCTCATGAATAAAGTCCAGCTAAGAAATGTCAATAGGTAAAATGAAAAATGTTAAAAAAGTTTTTTTAAAGCAGTTGATGTAAAAAAGTGTAACTTTAATAAACCCACCTATGTGGAAATTTTAAAAATTTATGAGAACCTGTTAAGCTGCGTTCTGTGCCTTGCCAGGATGCGCTGCAAAATACTGCTCACAGTGTTCCTGAGGGGTGATGATCTTAAACGGCTTATTATCTCGGAGCATGGCAAAAATAATGTTGCAGATTTTATGCATGACAGCCCCGTTTTTCTTCTTGTTTTTGCATTTGCCGGCATAGTAGCTGTGGATCACCGGATTTACAGGTGTTTTCGTCCCTTTGTCCACCTTTAGGAGATTTATATCGGACTTACTGCCGGGAGGGGCACGCAAACGAACCGACTCCGCATCAGCTGCTTAAGATATTGGTTTATGGATACATGAACCATCTCTATTCCAGCCGGGAGATCGCCGCAGCCTGTCTCCGGGATATTAATTTCATGAGGCTTCTGGAAGGAGCAAAGGCACCCCATTATTCCACCATTGCCAGGTTTCGTACCCTGCATTTCGGTCCCTGCGCAGAGCCGATCATGGCAGAAGTGTCCCAGTTCCTGTAT
>JAAWIS010000161.1 GCA_022796475.1 Lachnospiraceae bacterium
GCACAGCAGAAAGGCATCCCCGGGCCGGAGGACCGCCTGACCCGCCTCCGGCTTGCAGGGCTGCTTACCCAGGGCCCGCAGCAGGCTGGAGCGGTCATCCAGAGAAGAAATAATGAGATTTTTGTTGTCCTCTGTCACATGGGTAAGGACACCGGAATAATCCAGATAGGCGCTGACCAGTTCGTTTATCACAGCAGTGACTTCATTGGTATTTTGTCCGGCCTCCTGAATCCGCTGGATATAATTGTCAATGCCGTCTACATTGGAAAAGGCGGTATAGATGGAGGAAAAATCTTCGAAACCTAACTGGACGCCGGAATTAGATAGTTTTGCATAAAGCGGATCTAAGACAGAGAGGCTTTCTTTTGCCTGGCCCAATTTTTGAAGGGTAGTGGAGTAGTCCCATTTTGATGTATCGATTATGGGGGATTCTGCGGATAACTCCCTTTGGACAATACCTAAATCTACAAGTAAATCAATAAGTTTCTGTATTTCTTCTGCAGAGTCGTCCAGGATAAATCCAGACTCTTTTGCAGCTGTAGCAATCTGATCAAATGCAGCTTTTCCGCTTTGTACATCCAGGATAGCCTGGGCATAAGGGTTGGAGGATTTATCAGGAGCTTGGAGAATCTCTAATATTTCTTTTTCTGTCTTGCCATTTAAGCCCGCAGTATTGATCTCCGGAATGATCTGTGTCCTGAACTTCCATTTATCAATGACAGCTTGTAATTCGGGATACATGCCGTTGAAGTATTCGACAACATAGCTGTCATCAATATTCGCTGCTGCTCGTGACAAAATATCAGATAATTGCTGAACAGAGCTGTCGATTTGTTCCTGGTTTCCCTGTGAGAAGGCCTCCTGGTAATCCTCATAGGCATCTACTATATTTTTGAAATAGTCAGTATAGGAATCATCTTTCAGAATCCGTTCCTGTAAAATATATTGATCCCAAAACTCACTGTATTTATCAGAGACTTCTTTTGCTGAATTGGCAAGCCGGGTTAAATCGTTTTCAAAAGCGTCACTGAAGTGGAACTCATCTGCCAGACTTTGGATCGCCAGCAGTTTATCATATACCTCAGAGGCAGTTCCGGATATATTAGCAATTTCAATCTCTCCGTCACTTGCATCAAAAATAATATCTGCTCCAAAGGAGTCCCTTAGAGTAGCCTTAAATTGCTCTACTTGTCTTTGAGAGCTGTCATCCAGAATAAAATCAGAAAGCCTGATTCTGGCAGTATAATCGCCATATTCCCCTAACATTCTGTCAATGTTATCGGAATACCCGCTCAAAAAATTTGCGGCATCGTTAATAAAGCCGCTGTCGTTAAACTCATTTTTTGTATCCTGCCATTGCTTCTGGGTAAGCTTATCTAATGCATCCGTTTGTCCGTTAATAGCCTCGGTAATGAGATTGATAGAATCTTTTTCATCCCCATATTTATCAATGAGTTCATCCTGGATGGTTAGAAGCTGTTTGCGGGCCACTGTTACCTCCTCAATGGAAGAACTGCTGTCATTGATGGTGGTATACAGATCCGCAATCTGTGCTTTATAGCCGTTAATATCTGTGCTTGTATTTTGGAAAGATGCGCCAAGGTCCTTTGCTTTTTGGGCGACGTCATTTGATACTTGGGATAGATCATATAGGCCGGATACGATTTTTGAAATGCCCCACATGAGGAGCATGTTGCCGGCGGTTGCAAGAGTTTGGAGTGCTATGTTGCCGGCTTTGGCGGAGAGGGGCATGTTATTGATAGATTCTTTAAAACCCTCTGTAGTCAGTGCTCCATTTTTACAGGTTTTGGCATAGTTAATGATTTTTTGATCAACATTCCCCAGTTGTTCTGCTAATGCTTCTGCGCTGAGAAAAGAACTGTTAAATTTTTCTTTGAATTCTTCAAACTGACTTAATACTTCTGGCGTTAGGATATTATTTGACTTTTTGTTATTGAACAGGGATGCAAATGCACCGCTTTCACCAAGTAGTCCATGTTCATCTACCGTGGCTACAAATTTACTCCAGCCTTTCTTTATTTCATCTATTGTTTTTCCCAATATAACAAGTTCTTTGTTTTTGGTTGTGAATATCGTACTATGAAAAGCGTATGTTGTGTAGACATACTAAAATTTTATACCATGTGGAGTGGTATTTTTACTTCGTTTATGTTATATTTTTTAATAGGTTTGAGGTGATAAAATGGATGAAGTGAGATACTGTGAAAAATGTGGGCATGTTGGTCATGTTTTATTTAACAAAAAGTGTAAGAAATGCAAAATAAAAATGAAAATCCTGCCAGAGGAGATAAAACAAAGATATAATATTTTTGATGATAGCTGGTCAGAGATAGGTGCGCAAATAAACGGTTTTGGTAATGGTACAATATTGGGTACTATAAATGAAGAGCTTGCTTTAAGAGAAGAGCTGATTACTCGTACAAATAATTTTGTGATGAATGAACTTGCTGATGGTCCATTATTTTCTTTAGAAGCATATCATTCTCAATTAGCAAAGAAGCGTGAGTCTAATAAAGAAATTGCAGAGTATAATCATGAAAAGACATGTGAACGATACGCTAAAAATCTTGCCCGAATACAAAAAGAGAAAGACAAGCAATACTGTATCCCCAAATGCCCTGTATGCGGATCAACGAATGTAAATAGAATTACTGTTGGCAGTAGGGCAGTGAAAACAGTGGCCTTTGGAGTTATAGGAGCTATTGACGATGCGGGAAAAACATATAAGTGTGGAAATTGTGGGAGCAAGTTCTGAAATTGTTACATCTCAAATTTTATTTTCGTTTCAAGATTAGGATAGGTAGAAATTCGAAGAATTTCCACTGCAAATGGTTCTGATTTTTAAACATCACATTCTTACAATTTTAGATCTAAATATGAACATTTATCAAATGTGAGAAAAGCCCTTAACAACATCAAGAAATAAATGATGAAGTTAAGGGTTTACAAATTACCTTCTTATCAACTCCGGCAACAAGAGTTCCAACAAATATGTAAACGTAGGAGATAAGATTCCTAACAGCAATTACTAACCGTTACACT
>JAAWIS010000042.1 GCA_022796475.1 Lachnospiraceae bacterium
CCCAGGTCCAGGCCACCAGCGACCGCGTTTCGTTTGAGTGGAAAATCTGAAAACTTTTGCTCTCTGCGCTTTATACTATGGCCTGTGTGCCCTTGTTAAACGTTGCTAAATACGGAGGAAAATAGAGCTTGTACGGCTGCCAAGGTATATGGTATGCCCAATTCGTCTGCCTCCGCTTTCATACTTCACTAATTCTTTTCATTTCTTAAACTTTGATGAATAGGAACCGGAAGAAAAGACAGAGCTTAATTCCAGCATGTCATAATATTGACAGCCGGTATCATCTATTGCCAAATCAAGACGGGTAACATGGCTATAAAGGGCAATTTCGTTTAAAAAAGGTGAAGAGTGGCTGGAACAGCCTAGCGGATACGATATGCTGGACTGGAAGATAACGGTAAACAATAATCAGATTACCGGGTTTGTTCCAGATAATGATTCTTATAAAATAAATCTTAGCAGGTAGGTTGCCTAAGTTTTACCAAGGTATACGAAAAAAGTTTATTTATAAAATAGATTCATTTCATATTGTGTCTTTTACGTGCTCTATATTGGAATTATACAGGTATATAAAAAGCTGTTTTCTTGATTGTATCAAAGAAACGGCTTTTTTGCTTTATAGGAAATTGCACCCTATAAAGCAAAAACCCTCCGGGGGATGCGCACTTCGCGCTTAAGGAAACTGTCTGCTGACGCAGACGCGCTCCGGCGCGCGAGTCCGATGAATCAGACTCTTTGTTCTTGGAAAATTAAAAAGATTTTTGAATAATATAAAGAAATTTATCGGATTTTGTAAACTTTTTTCCCTTGTAGATCCCTATAATGTTTGATAGGATAACATAGAAGAGAGGTTAGAGGTGAAAATCGTATGAATAGCAGATCGAATAAAAATCGATATCGGAACCCCCAGGGGACAAAGGCGGTTTCTTATATTTGGGCTGGAATTATGGTAATTTGTGCGTTAGCTGCCTTATTTGCCGCTATATGGGTTGTAATTACTGTTTATGAAAAGATTGCAGGTGATTCATCAGAATGGGTTTTGGAAACCTCTTCAGATGAGCCTTCTGAATCACAGACTGAAACGGAAGAAGCTTACGGATGGATTACAGATGAAAATGGAAGCCGTTATCGGGAGGAGGATGGAACGTTTGCTTTAGATACCTGGAAAATATGGCAGAATAAGCTGTATTATCTGGGAGAAGACGGGCTTATGGCAACGGAAAGTGTCAGTAAAGACGGACAAATTTTTTATTTTGAATCAAATGGAGCTTTAAGAGATATTCAGCCAGATCCATCATGGACCGGGTTATCACATGAAGACAACCTGCAGAATTTAAATAGTTTAGTAAAAAGCAATAAATTTTGGAGCTATTTATCATCAGATGCGAAGTATACAGGTGCATTTAAGCCTATTTGTTATCGAAAAACAACAGAAACAAAAGAAAGATTCCTTGGAAGTGAGAGCAATCCTGAATTATCTACTAAAAATTCACTGCAGATTCATAATGAGTATATTTATTATCTTCCACAGGTTTCCAGCCAGGTTTTTAACGGTTTATCAGATAATGAAAAAAATCTCTGCAATAAGCTGTTTCGTATGAAACCAGGGGAAAAT
Source organism: Lachnospiraceae bacterium (assembly GCA_022796475.1). Lineage (GTDB taxonomy): Bacteria > Bacillota > Clostridia > Lachnospirales > Lachnospiraceae > Caccovicinus. The sequence goes on from JAAWIS010000042.1 coordinate 1,616, forward strand.
CAAAAAGAACTTTTAGCAGAAAATGCAACAGGATATTTGGTTTTAGAAGATGGATCAGTGTATTACGCATCATCCGGTGAGATTCAGACAGTTGGCAGCGGTACGATGTATTTGACAGGTGAGGATCAATATCGGGTAGAAATAAAAGAGGATGGCTGTTACCTTTTGGATTCGATGGGGAATCTGGTTACAGGGAATGAAAATGGAATTCAAATATTAGAAAACAGGGAATATCATTTAAATAATGGGAGAATTACAGGCGTTTATCCGGCAGAACAAAAGTATGAAAATTTTGTATTTACGCTGGAAGAGGATAGAGAAAATCCTGGAAAAATGGCAATTTACAGACAGGAAAACGGAGGACAAAAAGTTAAGGCAGCTCAGGCACCATTGGGAATTAACAGTTTTTGTATAGCAGAAGATAATTTGTATTACAGCGCTTTTACAGAGCAGGGGATTGATGGGACAAGATACAGCGCTATTTATCGTTTAAATCCAAATGGGATACAGGCCGAAAAAATCAGCTCAAAATTTAAGGGCAATATTTTAAATCTGTACTATTATGATGATAAGAAGAAAATATATGGGGAATATGCGCCCAATAGCTGGAAGAGCTGTTACGGACAGATTGTAATGGTTGGTTTTGACGGATCGGTAATGCTGATTGATGATTCTTCTGCCAGGGGAAATTCTGATATAAATAGAAATGAATTATTATCTCTTGTTATGGTAAATGGAAATAATATTATCACGTATCTTCGGAATTGTGAATACAGAAGTGATACCAGCACATGGACAGTATTATCAGAAAAACCATATCAATTTTCGGATACGATACAATTAAAGGTGGCAGAAAGTTCAGTAAATAGCGGTTTGGAAGAAGATCCGGAACTAATTGGTGAAGCCTCAGAAGAAGAAACGGAAGAATCTCAGGAAGAAAATCAACTGGAAAATAATGGAACAAGAGAAACAACACAGCAGCGCCCAGGAAATCGGGAAACGGAAAGCCAGCGGCCTGGAAACCAGGGAACGGAAAGCCAGCGGCCTGGAAATCGAGAAACGGAAAGTCAGCGGCCTCAGAACAGTCAGGCCCCGATTCAGCAACCAGGTCAACCTTCTCAGACAGCTCCGGCATTGCCGGACAGACCGGCAGAACCAGGTTTTGTGCCTACAACTCCGGCGCAGGAACCTCCCGGACCGGGAAATCAGGGAACGATTCCTACTATTGAAGCGAATCCAGAATCAAATACAAATGTTATGCCAGCGAATCCGGAAGAAACTGTCTGGTATATTGGTCCCAATGGAAATTAAGTTAATTTAAAATAGTAATGCCAGGGTCAAAAAGTCATGTATGACATACTTGATGTGAATACATGGCTTTGAGGCCCATAAAAACATGAAAAAGCAGCCCCATAGGCGAATTAAAAAACAAAGTTGATGATGGTATGATAGTGACACTGTGCTGTCTGCATGATATGCAGGCAGTACAGCAGTGTGGCAGTGTTGGATCCGCCAGTGCAGATTACTACATTCTATCAGGCATAACATAGTAAAAAATAATTGGTAAACAAGCAGAAATTATTACTCATCAAATTCTACAATCACATAAAACCCTCTGTCATTTTCCTGAACTTCCTTTACGATTCCAAATTCTGACAGAATTCGTTCTCTCGCTTTATAGCAGCCTGACATGGCTACTGCAGGTTCAATAATATAACTGTAGCCGCTGGCTCCTGGCCGTTCTATAATTTTAACATTTTCCCCTGGTTTTACTAAATTTGGCCGTTCCATTTTAAAAGTTTCTGTGCGCATACGGTTTCCTCCTTTGGAAAAGATAGAAATTAAAGAAATATTGTTTTTCCATTATAGTATGTTAGAGTAAAAAAATCTATTAGAAATTAGAAAAATACACCAGGATATCAGTTGTAATAAGTAATGATAAATTGAGAAAGAAATAAAAGACAAAATAAAGCTAAAAGATTAAATAAAATTAAAAGATTAAAGCAAGCAAAAAAACTAAAATAATAAAAAATTATAATAGAAGACAAATTAATCATAAAAGAAAATAAGGAGAACATTAGTTATTATGGAATATGAAAACACTTTAATGAATCAATCCTTATTTCAGCAATTAAAGGAATATTCAGCTTCAGATTATTATCCTTTTCATATGCCTGGGCATAAAAGGCAGTCTTTTGGAAATGATTCATGGCTGTCGGAAATTTTTTCGATTGATATAACAGAAATTCATGGATTTGATAATTTGCATCAGGCAGAAGGGATTTTAAAAGAATCAATGGAATGGGCAGCCAAATGTTACGGTGCAGATGAAAGTTATTATTTAGTAAATGGAAGCAGTTCGGGGATTTTAAGTGCTGTATGCGGCTGTACCAGCAGAAGAGGAACAATCCTGATCAGCAGAAATTGCCATAAATCAGTTTATAATGGAATTTTATTAAATGAATTAAAAACAGAGTATCTTTATCCACAAATTTTGGAATCATTGGGGATACAGGGAGGGATATTACCGGAAGATGTGGAAAAAAAGTTAAAGGAGAATCCCAAAATTCAGGCTGTTGTAATCGTATCTCCTACGTATGACGGAATGGTTTCAGATATTGAAGCTATTTCTAAAATTGCTCACCAGTATGGGGTTTTGCTTTTAGTAGACGAAGCTCACGGCGCTCACTTTCCTTTCGGAAAAAAAGGGAAATTTCCGGTTTCTGCCTTGGAAAAAGGAGCGGATATTGTAATACAGAGCCTGCATAAAACCCTTCCCTCCCTGACACAGACCGCAATTATCCATATGAATAAAAGTTTTTTAAATGAAGAAAAAAGAAATCGGGTGAAACAGTATTTATCGATTTATCAAAGCAGCAGCCCTTCTTACGTCTTTTTGGCGGCAATTGAAAACTGTATCCGGTATATGAGCCGGGAAGGAAAAGAAGTATTATTTCAGTTTTCCAAGGAATTAAGAGAATTTTATCACAAGTGTAACAGTTTAAAGCATATTTTAGTTGCAGAAAATGGATGGATTGGAAATGCAGGGATTTTTGATAAAGATCCGTCAAAAATTATATTATATACTGGAGGCTGCAAAAAGAGCGGAATATGGCTTGGGAATTTTCTGCGTGAAAATTATCATTTAGAATTGGAAATGTGTGCCACCCAATACGCTCTTGCATTAGGCAGCCTGTGGGATCAAAAACAGGGACTGGATCGTCTGGAAAAGGGCCTTAGGGCAGCCGATGAATGTATGGAAAAAAATGAAGATAAAGGAAAAGAAATTAGTTGGCCTGCTATGAAAAAGCAGGTATTTCCAAAAGCTTTCTACGATATATGGGAAGCTGCTGAGTCAGAAACCGAATTATGCAGGCTCAATGAGTGTGAAGGAAGGGTTTCGGCAGATTTTATATATTTGTATCCGCCGGGAATCCCTTGTCTGGCGCCAGGAGAAATCATATCAAAGGAAATGATCTTGCTGCTTTGCCAATATAAAGAAATGGGACTTACTGTTTATGGAATACAAGAATCTCAAGGGTTTTACATAAAAGTTTTAAAAAAGATTCAGAAAAGAGCAGAAACCAGGAGGGAACTGTAAAAGAATATTGAAAAACAAAATGAAATGATTTATAATCTATGGTACGATGTGAAAATGGATAATAGGAAAAATGCAGCAGAACACTAGTACGGTTATATTCCAAGGAATTTCGACGCTGACTAATTAGATAAAGGTCAAATATCCATATATTATAGTTTATTTTAACATAGACGTGTAGGGGATCAGCCTGATTTGGTAGTTTTTGGATGGGGATAAAGAATGGAAAAAAATCAAACGATTTTTTCAGTGAATATGCTTGGGGGACTTTCTTTTTATTACGGCGGGGAAGCTTTTTCACTCAATTGTAATTATACCAGCAAAGTAATGCAGCTTTTCCTGATACTGCTTCGGGCAGGAGAGGAAGGGGTTTCAAAGGATCAAATATTAGATTCATTATATGTAAATGATGAGATACAGGATACGAAAAATGCATTTCGAATTCTGGTTTTTCGCTTGAGGAGGCTTTTGGAAGAAACGATCCTTCCTTCTGGTCAATATGTAAATATGAAAAAGGGAATTTATTGGCTGGGAGGACATTTGAATATTCAAATCGATGCTGAGGAATTTGAAAAAGATGCGCAGCTTGCCTTTCAGATGAACGATAAAGAAGAAAAATTGATGTTGTTAAAAAAAGCATGCAGACGGTATATAGGAGAGTTTCTGCCATTATTGGCAGAAGAAAAATGGGCTTTACTGGAAAAGAAACGGTATAAAAATATATACGTTGCATGTTTAAAACAGTGTTCCGAAACCATGCAGGAAAAAGGAGAGTATGAGGAATTATTGCATCTTTGCTCTCAAGCAGTAAAACTTTATCCCTTTGAGGAATGGCAGTTGGTTCAGATTGACTGTCTTTTGGCTTTGCATCGTTATAAAGATGCTCTTCAGGTATATGAAGATGCAGCTTCTATGATTTTTGATGAGGCAGGTTTTTCTCCTTCAGAAAAAATGTTATCCAGGTTTCGGGCTATGAGCGGACAGATTCATTACGGAATGGGAAATTTATCGGAGATTAAAGATAAGCTGGAGGAAAAGGAATACGAATCAGGAGCCTATTACTGCAGTTATCCCAGTTTTATTGACAGCTACCGAATCATTATCCGCATGATGGAACGAAGCGGAAAATCTGTTTTTTTGATGCTGTGTACATTAACAGACAATAAAGGAAATCCTTTGGAAAAAGAAGGGCTTTTAATGGAATGTTCTGCAAATCTTGGTCATGCTGTAGGACTTTGCCTCAGAAGAGGAGATTTATATACACGTTACAGCCCGAATCAGTTTTTAATTCTTTTAATTGGAATTCGTCAGGAGGATTGTGATATTACATTTGGAAGAATCCTTCAGCGGTTTCGGGAAAAGTGTCCCAGCCAAAAAGTACTGGTACGTTCTTTTGTTTCCTCTATTGCAGAAATTAAGAATGACAAGCCGAGGTTAAGTTTTGGCTCTTCTAAGAGTTACTGGAAGAAATGGGAATAGAAAAGGAGAAGTTAGGATGGGGCAATTCCGCATTAATACCGCCGCGCCGAATTTAGTTAATATTTGCATTGATTGTGTGAAAGAGGGAGAGTACAGCGGAAGAATTTTCCATAAGTATTCTGATAAAGAGATTCCGTTTCATGAAAGCGGCCATATGATTTCAATTCTGGACCAGTTTTATAATAAGATTAATTATCCCCAGGCATCTACAAAATACCGCAGTTTTCAAAAGAGTAAAAAAGAAGTACCTGATTTAACAGATAGGTCAAAAGAAGAGGTAAAGCAGGTACGGACTGCAGATGAAATGTTAAAGCCAAGAGGAAAAGAAGCAACTTTTATCCTTCATGTACAATACCGCCAGAATTCCACATGGCAGGGAAAACTGATTTGGATGGAAGAAGATGATGAAGAAGCATTCAGCAGTGTGCTGGAAATTCTGAAGCTATTAGACAGCGCTTTGGAAAGAGAATAAACAGGAGGGCTTCCTATGCTGGGATTTTCCGATATTTTAGGTCATGACGCTATTAAAGCAAATTTACGGAAAGCAATAAAATTAAATAAGGTTTCTCATGCTTATATGATAGCCGGAGAAGCTGGTATGGGGAAAAAGACCTTTGCAAATGCGTTTGCTTTAAGTCTGCTTTGTGAAAAAGCAGATGCAAATGGTTGTATGTCATGCCATGCCTGTAAACAGGTCTTAAGCAGAAATCATCCGGATTGTATTTATGTTACCCATGAAAAACCAGGAAGCATTGGGGTGGAGGATATCCGTAAGCAGATTAATGATACGGTTTCGATTCGTCCTTACAGCAGCGAATATAAGGTTTATATTATAGATGAAGCGGAAAAGATGACAGGACAGGCTCAAAACGCATTATTAAAAACAATGGAAGAACCGCCGGGGTATGTAGTGATCCTGCTTCTTACATCGAATTCAGAAGTGTTTCTTCCAACTGTGCTGTCCAGATGTGTTCAGATAACGCTGAAACCCTTAGAAGACTCAATAATAAAAGAGTACTTAATTCAAAATATGGATATAAAAGAGCAGGAAGGAGATGTATATGCAGCTTTTGCCAGAGGAAATTTGGGAAAAGCTATGAATATGGCATCTTCTGAAGACTTTAAACTGCTTCACAGTGAATTGCTTTTCCTTTTAAAAAATGTGAAGCAAATGAATATTTCAGAGCTTCTGCAATATATTCGAAAGCTGCGGGAAGAAGGGATTAACCTGAATGAATGCCTGGAATTTATGCAGCTTTGGTATCGGGATGTACTGATGTTTAAGGTAACCAAGGATGTAAATTTGCTGATTTTTAAAGATGAATATACTGTGATCAATGAGATCAGCAAAAACAGTGGATATGAAGGATTAGAAAATATTTTATCCGCGATTGACAAGGCAAGGATAAGATTAGACGCAAATGTAAATACTGAACTTGTCCTGGAACTGATGCTATTGGTGATGAAGGAGAATTAAGGATGATAAAAGTAATCGGAGTCCGTTTCCGTACAGCAGGAAAGATCTACTATTTTGATCCCGCCGGTCTGGATATTAAAATAGGCGATAACGTAATTGTAGAAACAGCCAGAGGGATTGAGTACGGCTATGTGGTTTTAGGAAATCGGGAAGTAACCGATGATAAGGTAATCCAGCCCTTAAAACAGGTAATTCGGATGGCGACAGAAGAAGACCGGATCATTGAGGAGAAAAACAAAGAGAAGGAAAAGGAAGCCTTTAAGATCTGTTTAGAAAAAATCCGCAAAAGAGGTTTGGAGATGAAACTGATTGATGCGGAGTATACATTTGACAATAATAAAGTATTATTTTATTTTACAGCCGATGGAAGAATTGATTTCAGAGAGCTGGTAAAAGATCTGGCTGCAGTATTTAAAACCAGGATTGAACTTCGCCAGGTGGGAGTCCGGGATGAAACGAAAATTTTAGGAGGGATCGGTATATGCGGCAGGGCTTTATGCTGTCATTCCTATCTTTCTGAATTTATTCCTGTTTCTATAAAAATGGCAAAAGAACAGAATCTTTCTTTAAATCCCACAAAGATTTCAGGGGTTTGCGGCCGTTTAATGTGCTGCCTGAAAAATGAAGAGGAAACATACCAGGTACTAAACAGCAAGCTTCCTAATACAGGTGATTTTGTAACCACTGATGACGGATTAAAAGGGGAAGTACACAGCGTAAATGTACTTCGTCAGTTAGTAAAAGTTTTAGTTACAGTAAATCATGATGAAAAAGAAATTCGGGAATATCGGGTCGATCAGTTAAAATTTAAGCCGAGAAAACGCAAGAATAATAAAGAAAATGATAAAAACAGTCAGGATGCAGAGTTAAAGGCTTTGGAAGCTTTGGAGAAAAAGGAAGGAAAGTCAAAGTTGTGATAGAAAAACAGGTTGGGGATATCTGTTTAAAGGAAAATGAGCGGATTGATGATTTAGAACGGAATGGATATGGAATTATCCAGCGGACAGACGGATTTTGTTTTGGCATGGATGCAGTTTTGCTTTCTGGTTTTATAAAAGTATTTCCTGGAGAGCAGGTACTTGATTTAGGAACAGGGACAGGTATTATTCCAATACTTTTAGAAGCAAAAACACAAGGGAAGCATTTTACCGGGTTAGAGATTCAGGAAGAAATTTCAGATATGGCGAAAAGAAGCGTGGCATTTAACCGTCTGGAAGAGAAAATAAAAATAGTAACAGGAGATATTAAGGAAGCCGACCGTATGTTTCAGTTGGCTTCCTTTGATGTGGTAACTTCTAACCCGCCTTATATCAGCCATGCTCACGGGTTAAAAAATCCGGAAGAGATTAAGGCGATTTCCAGACATGAGATTTTATGTACTTTGGAGGACGTGATCCGCCAGGGTGCCAAACTGATCCGGACAGGAGGACGGTTTTACCTGGTTCACAGGCCCCATCGGCTGGCTGAAATTATCACATTAATGACCCGATATCAGTTAGAGCCAAAACGGATCCAGTTTGTCCATCCTTTTGCAGACAGAGATGCCAATATGGTATTAATAGAGGCTGTACGGGGAGGAAAGCCTATGGTGAAAGTGGAAAAGCCGATTATTGTTTTTAAAGAACCTGGAATTTATACAGATGAAATTCGTACTGTATATGGATACTAAACCTTTACAGGGCTGTTAGAAATAGGGAAGCTCTTTTAAACGATTTCAGACAGCGCAGCCGTCACTTAAGAAAATCTTTCGCAAATACATAAAATAGCCTAAATGAAAGAAAGGAACAGAATGGCAGGAAAACTGTATTTATGTGCAACACCGATCGGAAATCTGGAAGATATTACCATTAGAGTATTGAATACATTAAAAGAGGTAGATTTGATTGCTGCAGAAGATACGCGGCACAGCATAAAACTTCTAAACCATTTCGGAATAAAAACGCCCTTAACCAGTTATCATGAATATAATAAAATAGATAAGGCAAGATATTTAGTAGAGCAAATGGGAAAAGGGATTCAACTGGCCTTAATTACAGATGCAGGAACTCCCGGAATTTCTGATCCTGGTGAAGAATTGGTAAAACAGTGTTATCAGGCAGGCATTGAGGTAACTTCTCTTCCCGGACCGGCTGCCTGTATTACGGCTCTAACGTTATCCGGTTTGGAAACCAGAAGATTTTCATTTGAAGCGTTTCTTCCGTCAGATAAAAAAGAACGTCAGAGAATATTAGAGGAGCTTAAGTCAGAAACGAGAACCATTCTTTTCTATGAGGCGCCTCATCATTTGGTAAAAACTTTAAAGGAACTTTATGAGGTTTTGGGAGAACGGAAAATTACCCTTTGCCGGGAATTGACTAAGCGGTATGAGGAAGTCTGTCCTACCACCTTTCAGGAAGCTTTGGATCAGTACCAAAAAGAGGAGCCTAAAGGAGAGTATGTAATTGCCATACAGGGGAAATCTCCGGAAGAAATTGAAAAAAAGCGGCAGCAGGCCTGGGAGCAGATTACGATGGAAGAACATATGAGGCAGTATGAATGCCAGGGGATGGATAAAAAAAGTGCAATGAAGGCTGTAGCTTTAGACAGGGGAATCAGCAAAAGGGAAGTATATCAATATTTGCTGAAGAAAGGAAATGAAAATGACAGAGAAGACCTATGAGATGTGGAAGGAAAAACTGGACGAGTTTAAAGAAAAAACAGAAGCTTTTTATGGAGGAGAAATCGATAAGAAAGAATATAAAGGATTTTCCGGAAAGTATGGAAGCTACGCTCAAAGGGGAGGAAAGGCCAGTATGCTGCGGCTTCGTTTTACAGGCGGCATGATAACGAAAGAAAAGCTGAAATTTGTGGCAGATTCCATTGAAAAACATCAAATTAACCTGGTTCATCTGACTACTTGCCAGACGGTGCAGCTTCATAACCTGAATCCTTTTCAGGTATATGATATTATGGAACATGCCCTGGACTATGGGATTGTAACAATGGGGGGAGGTGGAGATTATCCCCGAAATGTTACTATGCCCCCTCTTTCCGGAGCAGAGGAAGAGTATTTTGATGTAGTTCCATATGTAAAGGCGGCAGCCGAATATCTGTTAAGCTTTATTGAGAAAGAAAAAATGCCAAGAAAGCTGAAGGTATCTTTTACGAACACTCCTGCTAATATTTCCCATGTTACTTTTCGGGATTTAGGATTTGCAGCTCGTCCAGACGGGAAATTTGATGTATACAGTGCCGGAGGCCTGGGACCAAACCCGTTATTTGGAATCCAAATAGGAGAAGCTGTGGATCCGGAAGGGATCCTTTATTATATCCGGGCTATGTGGGAAATGTTCCGTGCTTATGGAAATTACGAAAATCGGGCTAAGGCCAGAACACGCTATATGCAGCAGACCCTGGGACAAGAAGGTTATCAAAAAGCATTTCAGGAAAAACTGGATGAAGTAATGGCCTTAAAAGAAGATTTATCCCTCCATGTAAAACAGGAAATGATTTCAAAAACAGGGGATGGAACAAAGGCAGAAGGAACTCAAATTATAAAACAGAAGCAGGAAGGCCTGTATGCTGTCCACTACCATCCAATCGGCGGTTTAATAAAGCCGTCAAAATTCCGGGAAATTTATCAGGTAATAAAAGATATGGATCAGGCAGAAATCAGATTGTCGCCAGATGAATCGATGTATATTATAAACCTTACCGGTGCAGAAGCAAAAAAGGTAGAAAAAATCACAGAGGACGGTGCAAAAACCCCTCTGGAAGGGTCTGTTGCCTGTATAGGAGCCAGTATTTGCCAAGTGGGAGTAAGAGATTCCCAGAAACTTCTAAAGTCGATTACAGAGGCTTACAGGGCTTCTGGTCTTCCAGGACATGTGCTTCCAAAGCTGAATATTTCCGGATGCCCCTCCTCTTGCGGAATGCATCAAATCGGAACAATAGGATTCCGGGGCGGAGTAAAACTGATCGATAAAGTTCCCAATCCTTCTTTTACTTTATTTTTAAATGGCTGTGCCTACCAGGGAAAGGAACGTATGGGAAAAGAAGTGGGAGTGATGCTGGAACAGGATATTCCCGCCTTTCTTATAGAATTAGGAAAGGCAGTGCTTGCCTCAGGCATGTGTTTTGAAGATTGGATAAAAACAGAAGAAGAAACGTTCTTGAAAGTTGCAGGATCCTATTTAAAGTAACCTGCTGAATGAAATTAATAAAAAGAAATGGATATGGAAAAGGGGCTGTCTGCAGAAAATTCTATGGACAGCCCCTTATAGTTGATATGGACTACTCAACAATGGTCATGCCAGCAATTTTTGCAAGTCTGCGAATTGACTGCCTGGATACCTTCCGGCCTTCATACTCAATCAGATCTTCTGTACTTCCATCAAAAATGTCGGCTGACTCAGCTTTTCGCAGAATAATACAATTATCCTGAACGGAAATCTCCAGTCCATCTTTCACATCCAGATCAAGGCTTCTCCGAAGCTCAATAGGGAGTGTGATTCTTCCAAGTTCATCAAGTTTCCGAACAACTCCTGTGGTTTTCATAGTAAACCCCCTTCTAGCTATTACGCGATTAGTTATGCACCCCCTGCGCCTATATAATACCATATATTGTAAGTAAAAGTCAATATTTTACGATATAGTCAGAATAGTGTCTAAAGAATGATAATTTAAATGCCTCTGATATGATAGAATTTAACATATTTGAAGGTCTTTTCAAAAAAGTATTGACAAACGAAAATATATCCTCTACTATTACTTTGAGTTTCAAAGTATTTGTAAATTTTAATCAATGGTTAAGGGTGGATTATGACAACAAGAATCATAGGAACCGGATCCTGTCCTGGGGATCATAAGGTATCCAACGGAGATTTGGCAGAAATTGTGGAAACCAGCCACGAATGGATTTTTACCCGAACAGGCATTCAAAACAGGCATTTGAGTACAGAACTGGGAACTTCCGGAATGGCGGCCAGGGCAGCAGAGCTGGCCTGTGAAGATGCAAAGATTAAACCGGAAGATTTGGATTTAATTTTATTGGCAACATCAACCCCGGAATATTGTTTTCCGAATGGGGCCTGCCAGGTACAGGAAAAATTAGGGGCGGTAAATGCGGCGGCATTTGATATCAGCGCAGCCTGTTCCGGTTTTGTATTTGCTCTGCAGACTGCAGGCAGTTTTCTTGCTTCCGGTACATTTCGGAACATATTAGTAATCGGAGCAGATGATTTAAGCAAAATAACAGACTGGAGCGACAGAGGAACCTGTGTATTATTTGGTGACGGCGCAGGGGCTGTGGTAGTGCAGGCAGAGGAAAGAGGATGTTTTCATGGAATAATGAAAGCAGACGGCAGAAAAGCAAAGGTTCTGTTGTGTCCGGCAAGATCAGAGGGCAATTTTCTTACAGGAAAAGTCCCGCAAATGGGATATATCTCTATGGATGGCCAGGAGGTTTTTAAATTTGCCGTTAAAAAAGTCCCGGAATGCATTAACCAGTTATTATCGGAACAAAAAACTGCAAAAGAAGAAATCCGGTATTATATTCTGCATCAAGCCAATAAAAGGATTCTTGAAGCAGTGGCAAAAAGGTTAGATGAGCCTGTAGAGAAATTTCCTATGAATATTGGAGAATACGGAAATACTTCTGCTGCTTCGATTCCTATTTTGTTAGATGAAATGAACCGGCAAGGAAAACTTAAGCGGGGAGATAAATTAGTCCTGGCAGGTTTCGGAGGAGGACTTACATGGGGAGCCATACTCCTTGAATGGTAAGAATATCCTGACACCCTAAACAATCAGAATTTCCGGAACGGGAATCTTGTTTCCGGACTGATCATAAATGATAAGAAAAAGAAAAAATAATAAAAAGGAGAATTACAATCATGTTAGAAAAGATGAAAGAGTTAATTGCAGACCAGTTAAGCGTAGAGGCTGATATTGTTACAGAAGCTTCCACTTTTAAAGACGATTTAGGGGCAGATTCCCTTGATTTATTTGAGCTTGTTATGGCTTTGGAAGATGAGTACAGTGTTGAAATTCCTGCCGAAGATTTGGAGAAAATGGTTACGGTAGGCGATGTGATCAATTATTTAAAAGATAAAGGTGTTGAGGCATAATATGGAAACAAGAGTTACAAAAATGCTGGGAATCCAGTACCCGATTATTCAGGGAGGCATGGCCTGGGTAGCTGAGCATCACCTTGCAGCAGCCGTGTCGGCTGCAGGAGGACTGGGATTAATCGGCGGTGCAAATGCTCCCGGAGAAGTTGTCAGAGAGGAAATCCGGAAAGCAAAGGAATTAACGGACAAGCCTTTCGGTGTTAATGTTATGCTGATGAGCCCATATGCAGATGATGTTGCTAAAGTAGTTGTGGAAGAAGGCATTCAAGTTGTAACCACAGGAGCCGGAAATCCGGAAAAATATATGGATCAGTGGAAAGCTGCCGGAATTAAGGTAATCCCGGTAGTAGCTTCTGTGGCATTAGCAAAGAGAATGGAAAAATATGGAGCTGATGCAGTTGTAGCAGAAGGATGCGAGTCCGGCGGTCATATTGGAGAAGCAACAACAATGACTTTGGTTCCTCAGGTAAAAGATGCCGTATCCATTCCAGTTATTGCAGCCGGAGGAATTGGAGATGGAAGAGGAATTGCCGCTTCCTTTATGTTAGGAGCAGAAGCAGTTCAGATAGGAACCCGATTTGTAGTGGCAGAGGAATCCATTGTTCATGAAAATTATAAACAAAGGATTATTAAAGCAAAAGATATTGATTCTGCAGTAACCGGTCGGAGTCATGGACATCCTATTCGGGGACTTCGGAATAAGATGACCAGAGAATATTTAAAGCTGGAGCAGGAAGGGAAATCATTTGAGGAGCTGGAATACCTTACCTTAGGATCCTTAAGAAGGGCTGTCCAAGAGGGAGATGTCCAGGAGGGAACGGTTATGGCCGGACAGATTGCAGGGATGATTCACAAAGAACAGACTTGTAAAGAAATAATAGAAGAAATGATAGCAGAGGCCAGCGCCCTTTTAAAATGGTAATTCCTTTGATTTCGTTAACAGAGAAACCGATTCAAAAAGAAATAAGGAGCTGCATATGAGCAAAATTGCATTTATATTCCCAGGCCAGGGCGCCCAGTATATTGGTATGGGCCAGGATTTTTATGAACATACGGAAACGGGCAAGAAGGTATTTGAGGATGCCTCCGCCTGGCTTGGCTTTTCCCTGCCGGATTTATGTTTCCAGGAAAATGAACAGTTAAATATAACGGAGTATACCCAGGCCGCTATGGTAACGGTAAGTATTGCCATGATGAAGGTGCTTGAGGAAAAGGGTGTAAAGCCTGATTTGGCAGCAGGCCTGAGCCTGGGAGAATATGCAGCTTTAGTTGCAGCAGGCGTACTTAGTGAAAAAGATGCTATAACCACGGTGCGTCAAAGAGGAATTTTGATGCAGGAAGCAGTTCCTGTGGGAGTAGGAGCTATGGCAGCCGTATTAGGGCTGGGGGCAGAGGCTATTGAAAATGTTATAAAAGAAATTCCGGATGTATGGGTTGCCAATTATAACTGTCCCGGCCAGATTGTAATTTCCGGAAAAAAAGAAGCAGTGGAAACCGCTTGTGCAGCTTTAAAAGAAGCCGGTGCAAAAAGGACGGTACTTTTAAATGTAAGCGGCCCCTTCCATTCTGGTATGCTAAAAGAAGCAGGAAGAAAACTTGGAGAAGTATTAGAAACTGCTGAAATTCATAATCCAAAGATTCCTTATGTGGCAAATGTAACAGCAGATTTTGTAACAGATGCCTCCATGGTAAAACCTCTGTTAGAGCAGCAGGTATCTTCTTCTGTTCGCTGGCAGCAGAGTGTGGAAACTATGATTCAGGATGGAATCGATACATTTATTGAGATTGGGCCAGGAAAAACTCTGGCTGGTTTTATAAAGAAGATTAACCGGACTGTAAAAGTCCTTAATATAGAAAAGCTGGAAGATGTGGAAAAGGTATTGGAGGTGCTGCAGAAATGATGTTGGAAAACCAGGTAGCATTAGTAACGGGAGCCGGAAAAGGGATCGGAAAAGCAATTGCCATTGCCTTGGCGTCAGAGGGCGCGGCAGTGATTGTAAATTATAATGGATCTCAGGAAAAGGCAAAAGAAACTGTAAGCCTGATTCAGGAAAATGGAGGCAAAGCAGAAGCTATTCGGTGTAATGTGGCAGATTTTAATGCCTGCAGGGAAATGATGGATGATGTTATCTCCCGTTATGGGCGTTTGGACATTTTAGTAAATAATGCGGGAATTACGAAAGACAACCTTTTGATGAAAATGAGTGAGGAAGATTTTGACGCAGTTATTGACATTAATTTAAAAGGAGCATTTAACTGCATGAAACACGTATCCCGCCAGATGATTAAACAGAAGTCAGGCCGTATTATTAACATTTCTTCTGTGTCTGGTGTGGCAGGGAATGCAGGCCAGGCAAATTACAGCGCTTCAAAAGCCGGACTAATTGGCCTTACGAAGACAGCCGCCAAAGAATTAGCCAGCAGAGGGATCACGGTAAATGCGATTGCCCCTGGCTTTATTCAGACAGAAATGACAGAAGTGCTATCAGATGCAGTTAAAACAGCCGCTATGGAAAAGATACCGATGAAGAAGTTCGGGGAACCTGAGGATATCGCACAGACCGCCTTATTTTTTGCTTCCGGCAATGCAAAATATATCACCGGCCAGGTAATCTGTGTAGATGGCGGTATGGTAATGTAGGATTAAAAAAGGAGATTGGATATATGAGCAGGCGAGTAGTAGTAACCGGTTTGGGAGCCATTACTCCCATCGGAAATGATGTGGACAGCTTTTGGAATGGATTAAAAGAAAATCAGGTTGGAATTGGACCGATTACTTATTTTGATACGGCTGATTACAAGGTAAAACTGGCAGCCCAGGTAAAGGATTTTAATCCCAAGGATTATATGGATCCAAAGGCGGCAAGAAGGATGGAACTGTTTTCTCAGTATGCGGTTGCAGCGGCAAAACAGGCTCTGGAAGATTCCGGGATTGATATGTCTAAGGAAAATCCTTATCGGATAGGAGCGGCAGTAGGAAGTGGTATCGGATCTCTTCAGGCATTTGAGCGGGATCACAAAAAATTACTGGAGAAAGGGCCAAGCCGGGTGAATCCCCTTTTGGTGCCTTTGATGATTAGCAATATGGCTGCCGGAAATGTAGGGATCCAGTTTGGATTAAAAGGAAAAAATATTAATGTGGTAACTGCCTGTGCAACAGGAACCCACAGTATCGGAGAGGCGTTCCGTTCGATCCAGTACGGAGAAGCAGATGTTATGGTGGCAGGAGGCGCAGAGGCCAGCATCTGTCCCATTGGGGTAGCCGGCTTTACTTCATTGACAGCACTTTCTTCCTGTGAAGATCCCATGCAGGCTTCCCGGCCTTTTGACGAAAACAGGGATGGATTTGTAATGGGAGAAGGTTCCGGTGTAGTAGTATTGGAAGAGCTGGAACATGCGCTGGCAAGAGGAGCAAAGATTTACGCAGAAGTGGGAGGCTATGGCGCTACTTGTGATGCTTATCATATTACTTCCCCTGCCGAGGACGGAAGCGGCGCAGCTATGGCCATGTCCAATGCAATAAAAGATGCAGGCCTTACGCCGTCTGATATCGACTATATTAATGCACATGGAACCAGCACGCATCACAATGATTTGTTTGAAACCAAGGCAATTAAACTGGCATTAGGAGATCAGGCATCTAAGGTAAAAATTAACTCCACCAAATCAATGATCGGCCATCTTTTGGGAGCTGCAGGCGGTGTGGAATTTATTGTCTGTGTAAAATCAATCCAGGATGGATTTATCCATGCTACAGCAGGTTTGAAACAGGAAGGGGAAGGCTGTGATTTAGATTATACAAAGGGACAAGGAGTTTCTATGGAAGTGAATTGTGCCATCAGCAATTCCCTGGGATTTGGTGGGCATAATGCAAGTATATTAGTGAAGAAATATAGATAACGAAAAACTGGTGTGCTGTCTGCAGGATATCTGGCGATATTTGTATCGGTTAGTACATTGATAGAGGAGAATGGTATGGACATTAAAGAGATTATGAAGCTGATTCAGGGTGTAAGCGACTATGGCTTAACCAGCTTTGAATTAGAAGAAGGAAATATGAGAATTTCTCTGAAGCGGGAAAAAGAAACGATCCAGGTTCAGACTCCGGTGGTTTCAGCAGCAGTCCCTGTGGGAACTGTTCTGGGGACAGAACCTCTTTCTGCTGTAAATAGTGTTGTGGGAACAGTGCCTGCTGTTGGAATTAGCAGCACAGCAGGAAATCCAGGCCCTGGCGTTGTTGTGCCGGAAATCCAGGAAAAGGCAGAAATTAATTCTGATCAGGTGGTAACTTCTCCATTAGTAGGAGTATTTTATGCAGCTTCTTCTCCTGATGCAGAACCCTTCGTTAAAGTTGGCGATCGGGTAAAAAAGGGGCAGGTATTAGGGATTATCGAAGCAATGAAGCTGATGAATGAAATTGAAAGCGAATATGACGGAGTGGTGGAAGCGATTCTGGTGAATAACGAGGATGTAGTGGAATTCGGACAGCCCTTATTCCGTATTCGATAAATCATAAGGGGCTGTAGCAAGAAGTATGGCTTAAGCTTAAAAGAAAGGGATTTATATGCTGGGAATAAAAGAAATTCAGGAAATTATCCCTCACCGCCATCCATTTCTTCTGATTGACTGTATAGAGGAAATGGAGCCAGGAGTCTGTGCTGTGGGGTATAAATCGGTTACTTACAACGAACCATTTTTTGCAGGGCATTTTCCACAGGAACCGGTAATGCCAGGAGTGCTGATTGTAGAAGCTTTAGCTCAGACAGGGGCAGTTGCAATTCTGTCAAAAGAAGAGAATAAGGGAAAGGTAGCTTACTTCGGAGCGATTAATCAGGCTAAATTTAAGAAAAAAGTTGTTCCGGGAGATAAACTTCGCTTAGAGTGCAGGATTATTAAGCAGAAAGGCCCGGTAGGAGTAGGGGAAGCTACAGCCACTGTAGACGGAAAAGTAGCAGTTTCGGCGGAATTAACCTTTATGATTGGTTGATAAGAGGAGTCAGAAAAAATCATGTTTGATAAAATATTGATTGCAAACCGGGGAGAAATTGCTGTCCGGATTATCCGGGCATGCAGAGAGATGGGAATTAAAACAGTGGCCGTATATTCAGAGGCGGACAGGGACTGTCTTCACACTATGCTGGCAGATGAAGCTATCTGCATCGGTCCGGCAGCTTCTTCCCAAAGTTATCTGAATATGGAACGAATTCTGACTGCATGTGTGGCCATGAAGGCAGATGCCATTCATCCCGGATTTGGGTTTTTATCAGAAAATGCCCGGTTTGCTGAACTTTGTGAGAAATGCCGGATTTCCTTTATTGGGCCTTCGGCTCATATTATCCATAAGATGGGAAATAAATCAGAAGCCAGAAAAACTATGATGGAAGCTGGAGTTCCGGTAGTTCCGGGAACAAAAGAACCGGTGTTTACGGCAGAAGAAGGCTTAAAGCTGGCAGAAACCATAGGATTTCCTGTTATGATTAAAGCTTCCTCCGGAGGCGGCGGAAAAGGCATGAGAATTTCAAGAAGCCAGGAAGATTTTACAGAAAATTTCCGAAATGCTCAGTTGGAATCTGTGAAAGGTTTTTCCGATGATACCATGTATATTGAAAAGTATGTGGAAAAGCCAAGGCATATTGAATTTCAGATTATTGCAGATAAGCACGGGAACGTTGTACACCTGGGTGAACGGGATTGTTCCATCCAGCGGCGTCATCAAAAGGTTTTGGAGGAATCTCCCTGTGATGTGATTTCAGAAGAACTGCGTCAAAAGATGGGAGAAACAGCAGTCCGCGCCGCACAGGCAGTTCATTATGAAAATGCAGGAACCATTGAGTTCCTTTTAGATAAAGACAAAAACTTTTATTTTATGGAAATGAATACCAGGATTCAGGTAGAACATCCTGTTACAGAGCTGGTAACAGGCCTTGATTTGATTAAAGAACAGATTCGGGTAGCTTCAGGGGAAACGTTAAGTGTAAGACAGGAGGACATCCGGATTCAGGGTCATTCCATAGAATGCCGGATTAATGCAGAAAATCCTTCCAGAAATTTTATGCCCTGTCCCGGCAGGATTACAAATATCCATCTGCCAGGCGGAAATGGAGTCCGGGTGGATACCCATATTTACGGAGATTACCAGGTTCCTCCAAATTATGATTCTATGCTGCTGAAAATGGTGGTTCATGGAAAAGACAGAGAAGAGGCAATCCAAAAGATGAGAAGTGCTCTTGGGGAGCTGATCATTGAAGGAATTGAAACAAACGTGGATTTTCAATATGAGATTTTAAGCCATCCGGCTTTCAGGAAGGGAGTAACGGATACTGGTTTTATTCCGGAATATTTCCCGCAGTATTGTAAATAAAGTGCTCTTGAACCTTTTTTGTCTGCAGGAGTACTTGAAATAACAGTTCCTACAGTTCATTTGGTTAACAGGGGCCAAAAGTGCTCCCGGAAAAGAGGTAATGTATGCTCAGGGATATGTTTAAGAAAACATATACATTGATTGATACAAAATACAGCAACAGCAAATCCAAAGGTCAGGATCCAGAAAAAGATAAAGAACCGATTATTCCGGAAGGTCTGTGGAGAA
This sequence comes from Lachnospiraceae bacterium, assembly GCA_022796475.1. Taxonomy (GTDB): domain Bacteria; phylum Bacillota; class Clostridia; order Lachnospirales; family Lachnospiraceae; genus Caccovicinus. The sequence goes on from JAAWIS010000042.1 coordinate 20,869, forward strand.
AGTGTAATAAATGCGGACAGCCGATTTATGTGGAGGATGTAACCAATAACCATTATGTCTGTCCAAAATGCGGAGGTTATTTCAGGATTCATGCTTACAGACGGATAGAAATGCTGGTGGATGAGGGAACCTTTGAAGAGTGGAATCAGGATATGGAATTTTCTAATCCCCTAAATTTTCCAGGATATGAAAAAAAGGTTCAGGCTGCAAAGGAAAAGACCAGGTTAAATGAAGCAATCGTAACAGGAAAAGGACGAATCTGCGGACAGCCTGCTGTAATCGGTGTATGTGACGCCAGGTTTTTAATGAGCAGTATGGGCCATATTGTAGGAGAAAAAATTACAGAGGCAGTAGAGCGGGCTACAGATGAACGTCTTCCGGTTATTATTTTCGCGGCTTCCGGAGGCGCCAGGATGCAGGAGGGAATTGTATCCTTAATGCAGATGGCAAAAACTTCTGCTGCATTAAAACGCCATCATGAGGCTGGCCAGCTTTTTATCAGCGTTCTTACGGATCCAACTACAGGAGGAGTAACTGCAAGCTTTGCAATGCTGGGGGATATTATTATTGCAGAACCAAAAGCATTAATCGGGTTTGCAGGCCCCAGGGTAATTGAACAGACTATCGGCCAGAAACTTCCGGAAGGATTCCAGCGTGCAGAGTTTTTGCTGGAGCATGGATTTGTCGATATGGTGGCAGAGAGAAAGGATCAGAAGGAAATGATCGGTCAGATTCTCGCTATGCACAGAAATGAAAATCGGGATTTTTCCAGTGAATGGCTTTCAAATTCAAATTTCAGCCAGCAGGAAAATCTATTTGGCAAGGCAGAACCGAAGGCAGAGAAGAGGGATAAAAAGAAAAAGAAAACGCAGGAGTCAAATACTGCCTGGGATACCGTCCTTCTTTCCAGAAAATCGGATCGGCCAACAGCCATGGATTACATTAACGGATTATTTGATCAATTTATAGAATTTCACGGAGATCGGTATTTTAAAGACGATGGAGCCATTATGGGCGGAATTGCCTTGTTCCATGGAATTCCGGTAACCGTAATCGGGCAGGTAAAGGGAAAAAATACAAAGGAAAATATTAAGCGGAATTTCGGAATGCCTTCTCCTGAAGGTTATCGAAAAGCGTTGCGCCTGATGAAGCAGGCAGAAACCTTTGGACGGCCTGTTATTTGTTTTGTAGATACGCCAGGGGCATTTTGCGGCCTGGAAGCAGAGGAAAGAGGACAGGGAGAAGCGATTGCCAGAAATTTATTTGAAATGTCTTCCTTAAAAGTTCCCATCCTTTCTGTGGTAATCGGGGAAGGGGGAAGCGGCGGAGCCTTAGCTATGGCTGTGGCCAATGAGGTATGGATGATGGAACACTCCATTTACTCCATTCTTTCTCCCGAAGGTTTTGCTTCTATTCTCTGGAAGGACAGCAAAAAAGCTCCGGAAGCTGCTAAAGTGATGAAAATTACAGCCGCAGATTTGTATGAAATGGATCTGATTGAACGAGTGATTCCGGAAGGAGAAGCTTTGAATGAAGATTCTCTGCCTCAGGTGCTGGCTTATATGGAACAGGCTCTGAAGGAATTTTTCCTTCAGGTTAAGGACTTAGATGGGAACCAACTGGCACAAAAGCGGTATGAACGGTTCCGACGGATGTAAGGATCCAGAAAATCAATGTTCATTTGGATAGAAAGCAGCGTTTCATGTAAGTACATGAAAGGTTAGGAGAAAACATCATGGGAAGATATCAACCTCTGAAAATTGGAAATTTATATGTGGAAAATCCGGTAATTCAAGGCGGAATGGGAATCGGAATTAGCTTATCTTCATTAGCAGGCGCAGTTGCAAAAGAAGGTGGCCTGGGGTTGATTTCAACTGCACAAATTGGTTTTCGCGAACCGGATTTTTTTAAGCATCCTCAAGAAGCAAATTTAAGAGCTATGGAATCCGAACTTGCAAAGGCAAGAAAGATTGCTCCCAAAGGAGTAATCGGCTTTAATATAATGGTAGCTACGAAAGGCTATGAGGAGTATGTAAAAAAGGCAGTGGAGATCGGTGCAGATGTCATCGTATCCGGTGCGGGACTTCCGGTAAATCTTCCGGAATATACTAAGGGAAGCCAGGTAAAAATAGCCCCCATAGTTTCGTCGCCTAAGTCGGCATCGGTTATCTGTAAAATGTGGGACAGAAAATATAGGCGGATACCTGATTTTGTTGTAATTGAAGGGCCTTTGGCAGGAGGACATCTTGGATTTTCAAGAGAAGAGCTGACAAACTTTAAGGCAGATCGGAAGGATACGGATCAGGTATATGACAGAGATGGTTATGACAAAGAAATAGTTGACATTTTAGCAGTTATAGAGAAGTTCCGTAACCAATACGGCTGCAGTATTCCTGTGATCAGTGCCGGAGGAATATTTTCAAAAGAAGATATGGCCCATCACATGGCGTTAGGAGTAGAAGGTGTCCAGGTGGGAACCAGATTTGTGACAACGGAAGAATGTGATGCTCCAGATTCTTATAAGAATGCTTACATCCAGGCTGAAAAGGAAGATATTGTAATCGTAAAAAGTCCTGTGGGAATGCCGGGAAGGGCAATTCGAAATGCCTTTTTAGAAAAGATAGAAAAAGAGCAGGAAAAGATTTCCCGCTGCTTCCGATGTCTGGAACACTGTAATCCGGCGGCGGCTCCTTACTGTATTACCATGGCTTTGATTCGGGCTGCTCTTGGACAAACAGAAGACGGACTTTTGTTTTGCGGATATAATGCATTCCGCTGCAGCCGGACTGAAAAAGTGGCGGATGTAATAGCGGATCTGTGCGGGTAATAAACGGGCATGGCAAGGAATACAAGAAAATAAATTGTAACATATGGAAATATTGAGAGGATATTGCATAATCATTGTATCATGCAGTATCCTTTTGACTTTTTATAGAAAATTGCTTCTTATAAAGCAAAAACCCTCCAGGGGATGCGCACTTCGCGCCTAAGGAAACTGTCTGCTGGCGCAGACACGCTCCGGCGCGAGAGTCCGGCAGGCCGGACTCTTTGTTCTAAAATGCAGTTAAAGAGAATTTGCTTTAACAAAGATAACTTAAACATGGAACCGGTTATAATCATTGTAACAGTCAACGCAAAGCTTTTGACTGCCTGAAAGCCGAATCCAATTGGATCCGGTTACTTCTTTGCAGTTATCACAGATATAGGATTCAAAAATCCTGGCTTGATTGGGCATAGGGATTTTCGGCGTCATTACTGTAAACATATCTTCAGGGCGCTGGCTTTGGTAATAGGAAAATGCTTCTTCTCTTGTCAGATTACTTGGCCTTGGCTTTAAAAGCAGACGCACAGATTTGTTATTTTTCCGGTTGTAAAAAGTAAAAGCCTGTTTTCCTGTCATATGAAACAAAAGATTTCCTTTTCCAATGCTGCAGCCTAAGATTACCTGTATGGCATCTACTCCGCAGGCGTCATTTTCAGAAATACATACTGTCTGTTCATCAGGGGAAAAACTGAAATCCAAAAGCTTAGCAGCGTATAATGCCGCCTGAAATCCGATGGTCAGGCCGCCGCATTCATGTCCGTGAAACGAAACGCAGCGATTCCAAAGTTCTTTTTTATCCATATAAAACCTCCTTGTGCAGAGTTCAATGATACCCTCAATAAATAAGAGTACCGTATTTACTGTGAAAGTCCTGCCGCCGATTAGGCGGCCTAAGTTCAGGGATTCCAAGTGCGCCCGCCATACTTTCCTGTGTGGTGATGCGTCTGCTGCCGGGCGCATGAAGGTTTATAGAAATGCAGATACCGTAAAGCAGTTTAATTTGCTACCAGAACCATGTGCTGTCCCTCCACTTCTACCATTTTTGCATCAATATCATAGATTTCTTTCAGGGAAGAAGCATCCAGGATGGAATGATTTCCGCAGCGGTATACCTGTCCGCGGCGCATCAGAAGGAAGCGGTCACAAAACTTAAGGGCAAGGTTTACATCATGAATTACCATAATGGAAGTAATGCCGTCTTTTTGGCAGATATCCCGGACAAGATTAAGGACCTGATATTGATTGCGGATATCTAAACTGCTGGTGGGCTCATCCAGCAAAAGGATTTTGGGCTGCTGAGCTAGGGCTCTGGCCAGCATTACCTTTTGCTGTTCTCCTCCGCTGAGCTGATTGAAAAACCTGCCGTTTATATCCCCGTTAAGGTTCATCCGTTTCATTACATTGTGTACAATCTGGTAATCTTGCTTTGTAAATCCCCACCTCATATATGGCCTTCGGCCCAACATAACCACATCCTGCACCGTCATTTGGGTATTCGGAATCGTTTGGGAAACAAAGGCAATATGCCTTGCAGCTTCACGGCCGGACATGGCCATAAAATCTTTTCCATTTAATAGAGCACGGCCGGAATCTGCCTTTAGGATATGGTTCAGGCATTTTAACAGAGTACTTTTTCCAGCGCCGTTATTTCCTAAAACAGCGAGAAACTGTCCTTCTTCCAGTGAAAAGGAAACATTTTGAAGGATATCCGGATGATTCCGGTAGTGAAAACAGATATTTTCAATAGTAATCATGCTTGATTTCCGTCCTTAAATAAAAGATATAGAAATAATGGGCCGCCTAAAAAAGAGGTAATTGCCCCGATGGGAAGAATCACAGGGCTTACAATCGTTCTGGAACATAAATCGCTTAAAAGCAGCAGGACAGCACCGGCCAAGGCAGATCCGGGAATCAGGTATACATGATTGTTTCCGATTACCATCCTGACCATATGTGGGGCTACTAAGCCGATAAAATTAATTAAGCCAACATTGGAAACGATGATGGAACTGGCCAGGCAGCAGAGAAGCATATTTATCAGCGTCAGACGCTGAACATGGATGCCAAGGCTTACGGCAGTTTCTTTCCCGCTTAAAAGGGCATTGTAGTCCCAACGGTGGATAAAACAGTATAAGATTAAAAATCCTGAAATAATGCCCATACAGGTTACATCATCCCACCTGGTATTTCCTAAATCGCCAAAAGTCCAGTAAACCAGGGATGCTAGCTGTACTTCATCAGCAAAATACTGAATCAATGTAGTAGCTCCGGTAAACATGGCACTGATGGCAACACCAGAAAGAACGATTCCTTCCGGCGAGATTTGCTTAAATTTTGACAGGCCAAGAATCATAAGTGCTACGGCAATGGATCCTATAAATGCACAGAAGGGAATCCCCATTCTTGAAGATGCGCCAAATCCAAAAAGAATAATTGCCGCGGCAGCTCCAAAACTGGCTCCCTGGGATACTCCAAGAGTGGAGGCAGATGCCAGGGGATTGCGCAGAACAGCCTGAAAAATACAGCCGGAAAGCCCTAGTCCGGCTCCTGCAATCATAGCAGTGCAGATGCGGGGAAGCCGGTTATTTCGTACCACAAGATTTATTTTGCTGTCAGAAGAAGCGCCAAAAATCCCTTTTACCAGTTCGTTCACTGGGGTTTCGTAAGAACCTGCCTTCAGGGCAAATAAAAAGGTAATCATTAAAACGAAGCAAAGAGCTGCAAGAAAGGCCATGCTTAGTAACTGATTTTTGCGGTAAGCCTGGCCGCAGCCGTTATGGGCCAAGGGTGATGGGGCAGAATTCATATCCAGCCTCCTTTAAATCGGGATAAGGGTTGGAGCCTAACAACATTTGAAAAATTTCTCCTGCTTTTTCTTCCGGATCAATATCTGCAAATTGTTCCGGGTACAAAATGCAGGCTCCATAGTAGGCATCTGCAAGGGCAGTTTCCAGGTTGGAGGCATAGGATCGGAAAGAAATCTGGGAGTAAACCCTGCCTTGTGAAATAGCAGTCAGGCTGTGGTAATAATCTGGATTTTTCCGGTAGTCTTCTAATATCAAATCCATACCATTGAAATCAAGAAATATAATATCCGGATCCCAGTTTAAAACCTGTTCTAAATCAATGTTAAAGGCGCCGGTTTGTTCTGTATCATTAGCCAAATTTTTGGCATGGATTAGTTCAAAGGGACCATAATAGGCCTCTGTTCCCTCGAAACCATGATTTCCTTTAAAGGAAATGCCGGCGATATATACACTTGGCTTTTCCGAATCGGGAATGGCATTTGTCCGGCTGTCCAAATCTGCCTGAATACTGTGCAGGTAGGAAGTTAATTCGTCTGCCCGTTTTTGCTTGCCCAGAACTTCTCCTAGAATGGCAATGGTTTCATAAGCTTTTTCGTCTAGGGTGGTATCGCTTCCGGGAATGGTAATCACAGGGATTCCTGTTTTTTCCTGCAGCGCTTCTGAATCAACATTGGCATAAGAGCTGGAGATAATTACCTGAGGTGACAGGCGGATGATTTCTTCAGCATTCGGCTCCCCATTTGTGCCGATTACAGGCAGACTGCTCAGCCGGTCAAAATTAACGTATTGGTACATACGGGACAGGCTGGGCTTTCCTTCATAATCTTCAATTCCTACTACCCGGTCCGCGCCTTCCATATAGCAGGTATAGCGCAAAGCTCCTACCCCTACACATACAATTTGTTCTACTTCGGAAGGGATGGTCACTTGCCGTCCTAAAGAATCTTTAATGATTCTAAAGTCCGGGTCCTGGCTTTCTGTAATCTCAGAAGGGGGAGGGCTGCTTTCGGAAAAAGAAGGTTGGTCTGTCCTGCTGTTTGTGCTGCAGGCACAAAGAATTAGTGCAATAATGGAAAAAAGAGGAAAAAATAATCGTTTCAAAACAGGTTTCTCCTTTCAATGTTGCGAAAAATAGATAATTTTAAGTGGAGTATTCAATAAAGCTGCATAAGAAAAGACTGCCCAGCCTGTACTTCTGACAAGCTAAGCAGCCTGCATGGCTACTAATTTAAAATTATGCAGTAACATAGGAGGAAAATGCCTTTTGACACCAACATCATATCATTAATATTTAGTAAGATAAGAAATCAATACAATAATCCACTTGTCTAATGAGGGCAGCCATCAAAATTCAAAAAACCGGCTTGGGCCGATAAAAAGCGATTCATTCGCTTCATAAAATGGGTAAGCTGTGTATCATAGACGTTAAAATATCTTTTGCTGCCTCTACCATGAAATATAGTATAAAATGATATTATAATTTTGTCAATCCTATTAAAATTAGCCGGAAAGGCATTTGATTAATTGGAGCATAGTGGTATAATTTTGGCATAGAATCTTATTCGTGTACAGGACATTAGACAAGTTGTCAGGCAGTTCGTACATAAGAATGTGTTGAAAAATTACGTTCTGACAGACGGAGGAAAACGGGATGAAGCGTTCAGAAATTAACCAGGCATTAAAGGAAATGGAGGCAATGATCAGGGAATATCGGTTTGCCCTGCCGCCTTTTTGTAATTTTACGCCGGAAGAGTGGAAGAAAAAAAGCCATGAGTATGATGAAGTACGTGAAAATATGTTAGGCTGGGATATTACTGACTATGGATTAGGACGGTTTAATGAGATTGGATTTTCACTGATTACATTAAGAAATGGAAATCACAAAAAGGCACAGCAGTATCCCAAGCCTTATGCAGAAAAACTTCTTTATATCAAAGAAGGACAGATGGCGCCTATGCATTTTCACTGGTGTAAAATGGAGGATATCATTAACCGGGGCGGCGGCAATGTATTAATCCGTGTGTATCATTCCACCCCGGAAGGAGGGTTTGCTGATACAGATGTAACAGTTCACTGCGATGGACGGGCTTATACGGTATCTGCAGGTACTCAGATTAAGCTGACTCCAGGAGAAAGCATTACAGTATTTCAGAATATGTATCATGATTTTGAACTGGAGCCAGGAACTGGGCCGGTACTGTTAGGGGAAGTATCCATGTGTAATGATGATGAAAATGATAATCGGTTCTATGAACCCATAGGCCGCTTCCCGGAAATTGAAGAAGATGAACCGCCTTACCGCCTGCTTTGCAATGAATATCCAAAAGCAGAGTAAGTGATTTTGGCATTTGCAAAAGATTTAACGATGCAAAATTTTTAGAAACGATCTGAAAATAAAAGTAAAAAGAAGAAAACAAGGCCATATTCCTGAATGTATGGGAACAACAGGAATATGGCCTTGCTGTTTGCTTATAAATTATAGAAAAACGGATTGGCAGTCAGAATTATGTTAAATTATCTATGGGCGGGAATGATTTTACTTGGTGTAGGATGGGCGGCATTCCATGGAAGGCTGGATGCGGTCACAATGGGAATATTGGAAAGTGCAGGTGATGCAGTTACATTAGGAATCACTATGCTGGGGATATTGGCTTTTTGGAGCGGAATTATGGAAATCGGACAGCGTTCTGGACTGGTGGACTGGCTGGCAGCAAAGATGGATCCGATTATGGGATTTTTGTTTCCAAGACTGGATAAAAAAAGTAAGGCAGTAAAGTATATGGCAGTAAATATGATTGCCAATATGCTTGGACTGGGATCAGCGGCGACACCGGCTGGGTTAGCAGCGTTTAAGGAACTGGAGAAGCTGGAGGACGACAGAAGGCGGGGGAAACTTCCGGGACCGGTGAGAAAGAAGGGAATTGCCAGTAATGAGATGTGTACGTTTTTGATTATCAATATTTCCTCCTTACAGTTGATTCCGGTGAATGTGATTGCTTATCGGAGTCAGTACGGGAGTGTGAATCCGGCGGCTATTGTGGGGCCGGGAATTGTGGCTACGGCGGTGAGTACGCTGGTGGCGGTTAT
>JAAWIS010000162.1 GCA_022796475.1 Lachnospiraceae bacterium
CCCTATACGCTCTTTGTTCTGCTCCAACAGCTTTCCAAGCACTTCCATAGTCACATCATCCACGGCAAGCCTGACCGGGGCAACCTCTTCCAGTTGGTTTAATTCATTCTGGAATGTATCTAAGTCTCCCATATCAAGGTACTTTTCATCACCCTTTTTCTTTCCGCTTTTTGATAAGCTGTTTATAGTGTTCCTTATCCTGTTTTCAAGGACTTCTTTCTTTGCCTTATAAGTGGCAATCTCCGGGGCAAGCCTTTCATTTTCCTCTGTTTCATACTCGTAAACAGGAACTAAGACTTCTTTCATTGTCGGGCTTTTCCTCTCTGATGGCTCCTGAACTACGGCAATGTAAAGGTTAGGCGGCTCATCCCATCCCGGCAGAGGACGCACTATAAATTTCTTTTGTATTCCAAGTGCTGATACTGATACAACCGCAGGGGCTACCATTCCAGGGCTTACTTGCAGGCTCTCACATAATGCTTTAGAAAATCCCCTTACTTTGCACGGCAGTAGTTCAAGATTAAACACTGGAAGTTTATTCGCCACATTATCCCCAAAACCCCCAAAACCCTCATAACTCTCAAAACTATCAGAATATGATATTTCAGTATTTCCGGCAAAACTGATAAAGCCTTGCTTTTCCCTATTCAATTCAGCATCTGCAATAAGTCCAATAGCTCTCTGTCGCTCTTCTGGTGTAAGTCCTGCATTATTCTCCATTTCCGTTTCTCTTCGCCTCCAATCTGCTTTTTCTGCCACTGCTTCTCGCACTCTTTTCTGTACCATGCCGCAACTTCTTTCATTTTTTCATCATGCTTTTTCTCATACTCTGATACGGCTTTGTCATAATATTCCCTCGCCCTGCTGCACCCTGCATCGTTCAGGGCTTTTATAGCTTTATCTGCAAAACCGGGGAAAGATATTTCATAACCGTACACTTTCATGAAAAAAGCCTTATCCAGTTTCATTTTTGGATGGATGCTTTGCAGCAGTTCCTCACGGCTCGCCATTCTTGCAAGTCCTGTCAATGTAATCGTACAAAGCTGGCATATCAATGCGTACTGACTTGCCAAATCCCGCAATCGCGTTAGCCTCCGCCGCAAGGCGCATGAGAGTGTTGCGACTAATGTTAACTAGGCCACAGGCCGTTGGAATTGGAATGAACCTACCATTAGTATTCACATTCAATGGGTTCATCTTTTATCCTCCTTTTTTTGCTTGCATCGTCTTTAGGTATCTGGTATAATTATACAAAAAAGAAAATGTATTTTCAATTCACTATAATTTCAAATTTTATTTTTTACTTCTCATATTATTAATTATCAATACACTATTGGAGGGTAATTATGGCAGGGAGAAAAGCGAAAAGTGAGTTAGAACAAAAACATGATAAAGAAGTAAGACATATTTTTTCTCAACAGTTTAAAAAAGCATGTCAAAAAAAATTTTTTAATGGAAAAGATAAAGAAGTCACTAATAAAGAATTATTTAGAATATATGAATATCTTGAACAAGAGAGTTCAAGTTTATGTTTAACTTCCGCTGATAGAAATAATGTTGTAAATACTATGCGGAAATGGCTTAAAGGGGAAACTATACCAGAATATTATACAATGATTAGATTATGCGAAAAAGATTGTTTGAATTGCAGCTTAGATTATCTTTTAGGCCGTATAGAGTGTACAACGCATAATATACAATTTATTCATGATGAAACAGGACTTTCAGAAGATGCAATAAAACAACTTAGTTTTCTATACCATTCTGAACCTGACGAATTTAGAAACAATGTTGCTTCACTCAGTTATTTACTTGAGCATATTTCTTTTTCCAATGTTCTCTTGCAACAGATTACAATTTTTCTATTTAAATATTGGGATCATAAAAAAGGGGAAGAGCTTCGTAAAGACGAACAGAAAAGGAGAGCACAAAGAACTGATATAGAACAAATTAAACTTGAAATGTTTGGGTATAAACCACTTATGACTGGGGATGAATTAGGAGAACTTAATGAAAGAAAAGAGGTCGCTCTTTTTCATGCGACAAACACCTTTTCTTCTGCTCTTACTAATATTGCAGAAAATTTATATAAGTTTTTTCAAGAAGGAGAAAAAACACCTTTGGTCAATCAGGCACGAGAAGGATGCCAATATTTCAACTTACCTCAATCAAAAGACTAAAGACAAAGATCATCTCTGAAATATACCATTTGTTACAAAGGAGCCGGTACCAATTAAGGCGTTGAGCGCATCACAAAAAGCCCTCACTACTCCATCAGTAGCAAGGGCTTTAAAATATAAAATTGGGGTATTTATTGGGGTAAAATATCTTTCAGAGCAGCCACAAACCGCATAAATAAAGGCTTTTTCGCATAATCCGTTTGGACATCCTGTCCAGAAGTTATTCTTTTTTATTTAAGCAATAGATTGTGTAAAGGTTGGCAGACAGCCCATCATTGCCATATTCCACATCATCAAGCAATAATGCCTGGAACAGCACATCCCCCACACCGTCAAGCAGCACAATCTTCTGTTCCTGCTCCGTAAGGTATCCGAACCCCCGTCCATGACAACAGATTTCCTTGCCGCCTCACAGTGGGTAAACAGACCGAGGATATATTTGTTTGACAGGATAAAAGCATAGGTTTCCTGCCCGTCATGGGCATCCGGTGTTTCTCCGCCTCCCCCTCTGGAAGCATAAAAACGCATCGCACGGTTTCCAGACAAAGCCCTTTATCATAATCCGGCTGTAACCGCTTTTTGTACCGCCGCACCCTCGCATAAATCCCCTCCCGGTCTATGACGGAATGGGTACGCTTAAACTGCGGCTTTTTGCACAGCATATCCAAATCCATATACATGTTGTTGATTATGGTTTTCTCCGCATACTGCCGGAATGACTTTAGCCTTAACAAATAGGCAAGCGCTTCGTCCAGCTTTTCCTCCGATGTAATGGACTG
>JAAWIS010000043.1 GCA_022796475.1 Lachnospiraceae bacterium
CTCGACGTAGCAACCGCTACGCCTTCGTTTGTGGAGCAGCACTCTCAGAAAAATATTCGGCGGAATTTTACCATATATGAACCAGACAGAACACTAGTATGGTTCCGCCCAAAAACAAGGTGCAGAGATTGGTAAAGAAATACAGAGGATATATTTTTTTAACCCATTTCATCATAAACAGACGAAAATGGCATTCTTGCTGTATTATTTTATTTTTATAATGGTATGCAGCCAGGAAACCGCTTATCATAAAAAACATATAATTTCCAAAATAACCGCCATATTTGTATATTGGATCCAGCCACTTTGAAAAAGCAGCGCTGAAGGGTTCATTCACATGGCAGATAACGATTCCGATGCAAAAATTTACAATAGCCGCCGTCTTTCTGTATACAATCCTTCTTTTAATCAGCTAAGATCTGTAATTTACAGAAAATTTATAAAAATTTAGCACTCAACTCTTGACAGTGCTAACAAACAGTGATATAACATATCTTGTAGCAAGAAAGGCAATGAAAATGAGCGACAAAAAGATTATATACAGGAGGAATCAATTATGAAGTTAGTACCTTTATTTGACAAAGTTGTATTAAAGCAGTTAGTTGCGGAAGAAACCACCAAATCAGGCATTGTACTTCCGGGACAGGCAAAAGAGAAGCCTCAGCAGGCAGAAGTAATTGCAGTAGGACCTGGGGGAGTGGTTGACGGAAAAGAGATTACCATGCAGGTTAAGGCTGGTGATAAAGTAATTTATTCCAAGTATTCCGGAACCGATGTTGAAGTAGAGGAAGAAAAGTATGTGATTGTAAAGCAGAGCGATATTCTGGCAGTTATTGAATAATGTGGGAGCACAAAGTGCAAAACAATCCGGTATCAAAGATGGCAAAAAATCTTTTGATCCCGACATTATAAAATGAAATTACGGTTAAATACCGTTTTGCCTGGAATTACAAATAAAAAACAATAAACGATCAAAATCATGCTTGAAAGCATTTGGAGGTAGATGAATTATGGCAAAGGAAATTAAATATGGCGTAGATGCCAGAAAAGCATTAGAGTCCGGTGTAAACCAGTTAGCAAATACAGTACGTGTTACGTTAGGCCCGAAAGGAAGAAACGTAGTTTTGGATAAATCTTTCGGCGCTCCTTTAATTACAAATGACGGCGTAACCATTGCAAAAGAAATCGAGTTAGAGGATGCTTTTGAAAATATGGGCGCACAGCTTGTAAAAGAAGTTGCTACCAAGACCAATGACGTAGCTGGCGACGGCACCACCACTGCAACTGTTTTAGCACAGGCTATGATCAATGAAGGCATGAAGAACCTGGCAGCAGGCGCAAACCCGATTGTATTGAGAAAGGGTATGAAAAAGGCTACAGAAGCTGCTGTAAAGTGTATCCAGGATATGTCAAAGCCAATTGAAGGCAAGGATCAGATTGCAAGAGTAGCAGCAATTTCTGCATCAGATGATGAAGTAGGGCAGTTAGTAGCAGACGCTATGGAAAAGGTTTCCAAAGATGGAGTAATTACCATTGAGGAATCCAAGACCATGAAGACAGAGCTGGATTTAGTAGAAGGTATGCAGTTTGACAGAGGCTATGTATCTGCATACATGGCAACTGATATGGATAAGATGGAAGCAGTTCTGGATGATCCGTATATCTTGATTACAGATAAGAAGATTTCCAATATTCAGGAAATTCTTCCTCTGTTAGAGCAGGTTGTAAAGACTGGCGCTAAGCTGTTAATTATTGCTGAAGATGTGGAAGGCGAAGCATTAACAACTTTAATTGTAAACAAGTTAAGAGGAACCTTCAATGTAGTTGCAGTAAAGGCTCCCGGATATGGCGACAGAAGAAAAGAAATGTTAAAAGATATTGCCATTCTTACAGGCGGGGAAGTAATTTCCGAAGAACTTGGACTGGACTTAAAGGAAGTAGATATGAGCCAGTTAGGCCGTGCAAAGTCAGTTAAGATTCAGAAGGAAAATACGATCATCGTAGATGGCTGCGGCGAGAAGTCTGAAATTTCTGCACGTGTGGCACAGATCCGCGGACAGATTGAAGAAACTACCTCTGATTTTGACAGAGAGAAATTACAGGAAAGACTGGCTAAGTTAGCAGGCGGCGTAGCGGTAATCCGTGTAGGTGCAGCAACGGAAACCGAAATGAAGGAAGCAAAACTGCGCATGGAAGATGCTTTGGCAGCAACGAAGGCAGCAGTAGAGGAAGGCATTATCGCTGGGGGCGGTTCTGCATACGTACACTCTGCTGAGAAGATCAAAGGCATTATTGATGAATTAGAAGGCGATGAGAAGACTGGCGCAAGAATTATCTTAAAAGCGCTGGAAGCTCCTCTGTATCACATTGTGGCAAATGCAGGCTTAGAAGGCTCCGTTATTATTAATAAAGTCAGAGAGTCTGAAGTAGGAGTTGGCTTTGACGCATACAAAGAAGAATATGTAGATATGATTAAGGCAGGAATCCTGGATCCAGCAAAGGTAACCAGAAGCGCCCTGCAGAATGCAACCAGTGTTGCATCAACTTTATTGACAACTGAGTCTGTTGTTGCTAATATTAAAGAAGAAACACCAGCCATGCCAGCCGGAGGCGGAATGGGCGGGATGATGTAAGCAAAGGCAGAGTCAGATACCCAAAAAGGAAGGCCGGGCCATGCTTGCATGGCCCCAGGCCTTCTTCGTTTATTTCATTTAAGGATATGGCGGCTGGCACCAATGGAAAAAACTGTATGGAAGTTGATAGGAGAAACGCCATCCAGCCAATGGAAAAACAAAGAAAGGAATCCACCCACAAATGAATCAAGACATGTACGTAGAATGGTTAGTAAAAAGAAAAGATCCTGCCTATGCCTGGCCGGCCCGGATAGGCCTTGGGGTTCTGTGTTTGATTTCCCTGTTTCTGTCTTTTATGACAGTATGGGGGATTCTACTTTTGGCTGCTGTAGGAGCCGGCACCTTCTTTTTATGGCAGACACTAAGCATTGAGTATGAATATTTATACGTAGACGGAACCATTTCCATTGATAAGATACTGGGAAAAGCCCGCCGGAAAAAGGTTATGGAGTGCTCCAAGGATGAGCTGATTGTGGTAGCGCCTTCAGAATCTTTCGTGCTGAAAGATTATGAAACGAATAATATGAAGCTGGTGGATTGCTCATCCGGAAATAAAGAGGCAAAAACCCATACGCTGATTTATCAGCAGGGCGGCCAGCACATTAAGCTTGTATTTGAGCCTAATGATAAGTTAATCCAGGCGATCCGCTCAGTGGCTCCCAGAAAGGTGATCCGTTAAAACCAATTGATATAGAAAGAAACTTTGAAACAGGCAGCCAGGGAAAGGAAACTGGCTGCCTGCTGTTTTATCCAGTTCTTCCAAACAGCGGATTTTCCATAAGTAAAATGCCAGGTATTTATAAGGAAAATGAATGAATAATAGACCGCGCAAAGGTTTGACAATTAGTTAAAATTTTGCTAGAATTAGCTACTAATACCAAGAGAAGTTAAAAATTTATTTCATAAAACAAAATTTAAAAGAGAGTGAGGAAAAACGAATGGGTTCTATTATTGGAGAAGGCATTACTTTTGATGACGTACTGTTAGTTCCGGCTTATTCTGAGGTGATTCCGAATCAAGTTGAGTTATCCACCAATTTGACCAAGAGTATTAAGCTCAATATCCCTTTGATGAGCGCTGGGATGGATACGGTAACAGAGCATCGGATGGCAATTGCCATGGCCAGGCAGGGCGGCATCGGTATCATCCATAAGAACATGTCGATTCAGGAGCAGGCAGAGGAAGTAGACAAGGTAAAACGTTCTGAGAATGGCGTTATTACGGATCCATTTTCCCTAACTCCTGACCATACATTAAAAGATGCCGATGAGCTGATGGGCAAATTCCGTATTTCCGGCGTACCGATCACAGAGGGCAGAAAGCTGGTAGGCATCATTACAAACCGGGATTTGAAGTTTGAGGAAGATTTTTCCCGCAAGATTAAGGAATGTATGACCAGTGAAAATCTGGTAACAGCCAGAGAAGGCATTACCATGCTGGAAGCTAAGCGGATTTTAGCCAAGGCAAGAGTAGAAAAGCTTCCGATTGTAGATGCTGATTTTAACTTAAAAGGTTTGATCACCATAAAGGATATTGAAAAGCAAATTAAGTACCCCTTATCTGCAAAGGATCAGCAGGGCCGCTTACTCTGCGGCGCCGGAGTGGGAATTACAGCAAATGTATTGGAGCGGGTAGAAGCTCTGGTGAATGCGAAAGTGGATGTCATTGTTTTGGATTCTGCTCACGGGCATTCAGCAAATGTGGTTCGCTGTGTGAAGCTGATTAAAGAAGCTTATCCCAAACTTCAAGTAGTGGCAGGCAATGTAGCTACTGCAAAGGCAACCAGAGCGTTAATTGAAGCTGGAGCCGACGGAATTAAAGTAGGCATCGGGCCGGGCTCCATCTGTACTACCCGGGTGGTGGCTGGAATTGGCGTACCTCAGATTACGGCTGTTATGGACTGCTACTCTGTGGCGAAAGAATACGGTGTTCCGATTATTGCAGACGGCGGAATTAAATACTCCGGTGATGTGACCAAAGCCATTGCAGCAGGCGGAAGTGTGTGCATGATGGGCAGTCTGTTTGCAGGCTGTGATGAAAGTCCGGGAACTTTTGAATTATACCAGGGAAGAAAGTATAAAGTATACCGGGGCATGGGTTCCATTGCTGCCATGGAAAATGGAAGCAAGGACCGCTATTTCCAGACGGATGCAAAGAAGCTGGTGCCAGAAGGCGTGGAAGGGCGTGTTGCATATAAAGGGCTGGTAGAAGATACCGTATTTCAGCTTTTAGGAGGCCTTCGGGCAGGTATGGGCTACTGCGGCGCAAAGGATATCCCCACACTGCAGGAAACCGGGCGTTTTGTTAAGATTTCCGCCGCTTCCTTAAAAGAAAGTCATCCTCACGACATTCATATTACAAAAGAAGCGCCCAATTACAGTATTGATGCATAAATTCACAGGCTGCCATTAGCCTTTAAGGGCTGCAGGCTTGTGGGAAATAAGAAATTTAGAAACGGGGTTGTTGTAAATTCGGCATTCCTGCAATATATAGCAGAAATCATGGGAAATCCAGATTATATATTGTATGGTTTAAGCCATTTTGCAGCAGCCCTGGTTTCGTTACAGAGGAGCGGTCAGATATGTTGGTGGTTTCAAAAATACCCGATAGGAAAAATGAGAAAATCAAACCCTTTTGTTCTCTTCAGAATGCGTTAGAATATTTAGAGCATCATCCGGAGGAAGAGAGGAAAATCCTGGTTCAGCCTGGCAGATACCAGGAACAGGTGACAGTTTCGGTTTCCGGTGTGGAGATTATGGGAACTTCGTCCAATGCAGCAAAAGAAACAATAATAACCTATGGCCTTGCTGCCAGGGAAATCTTAAGTGACGGAAAAAAGCGGGGCACATTCCGCACCTATACTTTTTTTGTTAACGCTGATAAGGTGACTATTAAAAATATTACCATCGAAAACAGCGCCGGTCCCGGAGAAGAGGCAGGACAGTGCATAGCTCTCTATGCAGACGGAGATCGGCTGACAGTAGATTCCTGCCGGCTGTTAGGATGGATGGATACCTTATTTACAGCTCCCCTTCCGCCAAAAGAGATTGAAAAAAATGGTTTTGCAGGTCCAAAGCAGTTTGCTCCCAGGAGAGATACCTGCCAATACTATAAAAATTGTTATATAGAAGGGGAAGTGGATTTTATTTTCGGCGGTGCAACAGCGTATTTTGAAAACTGTACTATATATTCGAAAGATATCAGACAGGAAGTAAAGGGTTATGTGACAGCCCCTTCTACGCCTGAGGGAAAGAAATACGGTTATGTGATGGAAGGCTGCCGTTTTATCAGCAACTGCCCGGATCAGACGGTATATTTAGGAAGGCCATGGCGTGAATGGGGGCAGGTGGTGCTGCTTCGATGTGAAATCGGCTCTCATATTAAGGCGGAAGGCTGGGATGACTGGGGAAAAGAGCAGGCTCACAGCAGATCCTTTTTTGCAGAATATTGCTGTACAGGGCCTGGGGCAGGCCTTAGCGCCCGCCCGGACTGGTGCCATGTGCTGGATAAAAAAGAAGCAGAGGATTACAGAAAAGAAAAAGTGGTGTACTGGATTGGAGCAGAATGTTCAGGCCAAAGTCAGGAATCTGTTTAAACAGGCAGCCCCACACTCTCTAACAGTTATTATGTTCCTTATGCCTGCTTTGCCGGCTGTGGGGGTTTAGCTGCAGACCGATCAGCCCAATAATAAACGCAGCAGTTCCTGCAACAATACAGGCGCTGATCGGTTCATGAAAGAACAAAACTCCCCAAAGAATAGCAAAAATAGACATTGTACTTTGGATAATCGGGACTATGTAAAAGGGAACCAGCAAAATTGCACGGGCATTCAGGTAAAAACCGATGCCAGTGATAAAGCCGAACATCAAAATACCGGCAAAACAGCCTATATCTGGCCGGATACCGGACAATTCCCCTTCTGCTACACCTGGAATTAGGGTGATGGATGCCAGCAAGGCAGATATCAGGAACATGGACAGATTACTGTCTATGATATCCATGTGCTGTGCAAGCATTTTTTGGGAAAGCACATGGCCCCCGGCACAGAAGCCAGAAAGGATGAACAGCCCTGTCATAGGAAGATTTTCATGAAAGAATACTTCCAAAGGCCGTCCATTCCAGGAAATGCACAAAACTCCCATTATGCACAGTGCAATGCAGAAAAGCTTTCTGGCTGGCAGTTTTTCTTTAAACAGAAATACGCTGGCTAAGGCAACGAAGATAGTCTGGGCAGGCTGAGCGATAATATTGCCGTAAGAAGGCCCGTGGGAGAGAGCGTAATTTTCTGTCAGGTAATTAGCCCATTTTGCCAGGGCGCCTATCAAAATCCAGCTTATCAGCGGGCGGCGGCAAAAAAAGAATTCCTTACAGAAGGGCCTGCGTTTGCCTGCTTTAAGCAGCAAAAGAAAACAGATTCCTACAAAGAACCGAAAAAAAGTAATATAAGCGGGGCCAAAGTAAGGGCTGATCAGCTTAACGCAGGTTCCGCCGAAACTGAACATAAATGCAACACATAAAAGATATAAATATCCCATAGGAACTTTCCTCATTCTACTGTATTTTGCAGCATCATATGTCTGCCAAAACAGTATAACATACAATTCCCGGATGATTCAATTAATAATGTGCTGCCTGCATAATACGAATGCAGACAGCGTTACAGTTCACAGGGTGCCTGTGAACAGTAACCAGACAGCACACGGTTACAGCAATGCACAAATCCCTTAATTTTCAATTCTTATATTTTTCTTGTTCCCATACCCATGTCCACTGAGGGCAGCAATCTCATATTTTAAAGTTTCTCTGTTTTGTATACTACAGCGTAAATTGAATGGTACAAAATACCCCATAAATCAGAAGTAGCAAAATTCCCTGTATTCTGGAAAGTTTTCCCCGGATAAGGGGCGGAACAGTCATCAGCAGCATAACAGCAAACATAACTGGAATTTCCAGTACAAGGGAGGCATTGTGTCCGAACAGCAGGGAACCTTGAGGAACGCTAAAGGGAGCCAAGGTAACCGATACGCCGCTGACCAGGACCAGATTGAAAATATTGGCTCCAATAATATTTCCAAGAGAAAGGGCGCCATGACCTTTTAAAAGGGAAGCGATGGCCGTTACCAGTTCTGGAAGAGATGTGCCAAGGGCGACAAAGGTAAGCGCAATAACAGACTCCGGAACTCCCAGGGCCTGGGCGATTAGAGTCCCATTGTCTACCAAAAGATCAGCGCCTACTGCGATGAGAGCTGCACCGATAATCAGAAGAATGATATTTTTTCCAAGGGGCTTTTCCGTTTCCTCTACCTCTTCCTGATTTTCTTCTTCCGGCGGATTATGTTTCATCTGTACAACAGTCATAACCATGTATACAACGAAAATTGCCAGCAGTGCAAGTCCTACAATACGGCTGAAATAGCCTTTAAAGTAAGCAACACTGGCATAAAGTATGGCAGAGCCAAAGAAAAAAATTACCGGCGTGGACAGGGCTTTTTTGCCTACTGGCCCTGGTTTTACAGAGATGGTGATTGCCGAAATCAAAGCAGTGTTGCAGATAATGGAACCGATGGCATTTCCGTAAGCGATTTCGCTGTGGCCGGTTAGGGCTGAGGTGGTGGAAACCATAACTTCCGGCAGAGTAGTACCTATGGAAACAACGGTTGCGCCGATAAGCAGCTCCGGCAGATGAAATTTACGGGCAATTCCGGTGGAACCATCTACAAACCAATCTCCGCCTTTAATCAGGCAGAGCAGTCCTACAGCGAATAATAAAACAGGAATCAGCATATTCTTTTCTCCTAACGTATTGTTTCGTTTTTAAACATATATGTTTGAAATTGATAGAAAAATAATATTGCTATTTTTAAAATGTTTCAATTAAAAACAAAACTATATTTGTTCTTTTTTGAAACGATATTGAAAATACATATGAGATGTGATAATATATTTTCATAATGAAACAATCGGCGTTGAAATTATGGAAATCACTGGTTAAGAGCAGATGATTATGGTGGGAATGAGGAGGAAAAGATGAAAAGAAAATACCGGATTTTAGGAATTGCCCCATACCTGAATTTAAAAAATGCTATGGTTGCGGCAGCAGAGAAGTATGAAGAGATAGAAATGACAGTTTATACAGGAAACCTGGAGGATGGAGTTCAACTGGCACTGCAGCATATGAATCAAGGATTTGATCTGATTCTTTCCAGAGGAGGAACGGCGGAAATGCTTCAGAAAGTGGCGTCGATCCCAGTGGTGGAGATTCCCATTACCATAAATGATCTGCTAAGAGCCACGCTGCTTTTAGAAAACCTTACAGAGCCTTACGCGATTGTAGGTTATCCGAATATTACCCGGCCGGCTAATATTTTGTGTGAAATGATGAATTACCATATGAATATCGTTACAATCCATCATCCGGACGAGCTGGATGAAGTTTTAAGAACATTAAAAGAGGAAGGCTATAATTTTGTTTTATGTGATGTGATTACAGAAATGGTAACGCGTCAGGCTGGTTTGGAGCCGATTCTTATCTTGTCCGGTTCTGAAGGGATTGAAAGTGCCATGGAATCTTCCATCAACATGTGCAACGCAATTGAAGAAACAAAAGCCAGAAGCCGTCTGTTTACAGAAGCTTTGCAGATGCAGGGCATGGGAACGATTATTATGAAAAAAGAAGGGACCGTGCTGTTTTCTACTTATAATAAAGAAAATATTGCATCTGTAATTGGATATTTGCGGCATCTGACAGAAAATTCCCAGCCGATATCAGCAAAAGCGTTTCACATGATTGACAATGGACTTTATTCTATTTTGGCAGAAGAAACTGATTTCCTTGGAGAGGCCTGCTGTATTTTCTGTCTGGAGCAGAATCCGTTTCCTGTAGGAGGCGGCAAGCATGGGATCCGCTTTTCTTCTTATACAGAAATTTCGGTTATGTACTCTGGCAGTTTCTATTCCCTTACTGCCAGTGCAAGGCTTATGGAAGAAAAAGTCAGGATGATTAATCAGAATATGGTGCCAGTGATGATTCTTGGAGAGCGGGGATCCGGAAAAAATGAGATGGCAGCAAAACTTTTTTTGGAAAGTTCTATGAAAAAGTATCCCTATGTAACCATAGATTGTCAGGTAATTAATGACAGAACCTGGAATTATATGGTAAGCAATTACAATTCCCCCTTTAATGATCAGAACAATACTATTTTTATCAGTAATATCCAGTCGCTTTCAAAAAGCCAGCAAAATCAGCTTTTATCGCTTTTAGTGGATACCAATGCCTACAAAAGAAACCGGATTATTTTTTCCTGCTCCCAGACTCTGGATGCAGGTATTGAAGACCCCTCAAAAAATTTTATTGACTATCTTGCATGCATGACTATTTATATGCCGCCGTTAAGGGAATTAGCGGATGATATCCAGAATTCTTCAAAATTGTACTTAAATACTCTTAATGTGGAACTTTCAAGACAGATTGTAGGGTTTACACCGGAAGCTCTTATGCTGCTGTCAGCGTATCAATGGCCGGATAATTTTCTTCAGTTAAAAAGGGTTTTGACAGAGCTTGCTATGCTTACCTCAACCGCATATATCCAGTATGATACGGTGTACCAGGCCATAGAAAAGGAAAAAAGGCAGTATGTTCCTACTACATCTGCTGTATTTGACTACGATCGGCCCTTAAGTGAAATGACCAGGGAGATTGTTAAAGTGGTCTTATCCCAGTGCAGCGGCAATCAAACGCTGGCAGCGAAAAAGCTTGGGATTGGGAGAACTACGCTGTGGAGATATTTGAATGAGGGGAATTAAATTCAGTTTTGAAATTTGAAATCCTTTCATTAATAAATTTAGAAGCCAGGAAAAAAGGGCTGTAAGGTCTGCGGAGGGAGGGGCATATCACAAAGCTGCTGCCCGCTTCCTCCTCTGTTACATGTATTCTACTTTCTGTTTGGCTATAGGGCTAATGATTTGCCTGGATTTCCTAATGTTCTGTCTTCCTTTCAAATGAGTTTTCTTGCAACATCGCCAAGTCAATGATTCCACCGTTTCTTTAAGTATTTATGATGGTAAGAGCACAAAGCGGGAAACAATCCGCAGGCATCAAGGGCAAAATACCTTTTGACTCTAACACCGTGATATCAGATTAAAATTAATATTGTTTCAAAATAGAACATATACATCAATATATTCCTTGAAAAAATGGAATAATATTGTTATTATTATACAAACAAAAGCAAAAACAAAATTTTTTGCTGAGAATAGTTTTAAAATGAAACGAAGCGGAGGTGATAGGCTTACATGGTCAGACTTTTTGTGATTGCAGATGATTTTACAGGTGCCCTGGATACGGGAGTGCAGTTTGCGGGAAATGGGATGAAAACCAAGGTTCTGAATCAGTTTCCTGAGAATGGAGAAGAGCTGAAAGGGCTGCAGGCACAGGTACTTGTAATGGATGCACAGACAAGGCATTTAGATGGCCAGGAAGCATACCAGAAGGTTTTTGAACTGGTAAAACGGGCGAAGGAGGCAGGGATTCCTTATATTTATAAGAAAACAGACTCCGGCCTGAGGGGAAATATCGGAAGGGAATTGGAAGCTGCGCTGATTGCCAGCGGGGAACAGTATCTTACTTTTATTCCGGCGCTGCCGTCCATGGATCGGCTCACCATAGGCGGGGTTCATTATGTGGAAGGGGTTCCCATTCATAAAAGCGCCTTTGGCCGGGATCCATTTGAACCGGTTGTATCGGCAAATGTAAAAGATTTGTTTTGCGGTGCAGCAGTGAAAACGGTTTTATATGAGGAAACAAAGGATTATGAGAGAGGGCAGGATAAAGAGATTGGCATCTTTGATGCCGCCAGCCAGATGCAGATAAAACAGATTACCGATGATTTAATGAAGAAAAATTGTCTGGGAATTATGGCTGGATGTGCTGGCTTTGCATCTGTGCTGGCAGACTGCCTGGAATTGGAAACACAAAAAATGGAAATTCCTCTGGTAACTGATAAGATGCTGATTCTTTGCGGCAGTATTAATGAGATAACCAGAAGGCAGATTGAGTATGCAGAAAAGAATGGAATGAAACGGTTTATCATGACCCCTGTTCAGCAGTTTACACCAGGATATCTGTCTTCAGAAGAAGGGAAGCAGTGGCTTAAAGATTTAAAGCAAAATTGTGAAGAAGGAATGACCTGTATTGTGGAAACCGGGATTTCAGATATGGAAAAGGTTGCAGAATACAGGAGGAAATACCATATTCCGCTGGAGAAGGCCAGAGTAACCATTTCCAAGACCTTAGGAGAGGTGTTAAAACGGCTTCTGGATATGGGGATGGATGCAGCATTTATGATTATCGGAGGAGATACGCTGGCAGCATTTATCACAGAAACGGGATGCAGCGAAATTACCATTTACCAGGAGCTGGAACAGGGAACGGTTCTTTCGTCTATGAAGGTGAATGGCAGGGAGCAGTGGGTTATCTCGAAATCAGGAGGTTTTGGGGATCAGGAGCTTTTGATGAAAGTAGAGCGGTTGGTGAAAAGTAGTTTTTCCAGGCTTGCTGTATAAATTTTCACATTATAAAAAACACGATTTAGGAGGAAGAAACATGCTGGAGCAATATTCTCTTTCTATGCCGAAAGCCGTATACAGCGGCAAAGGGGCGCTGGGCAAGATCAGGGAGATAACGGAAGGAAAATTTAAGAAAGCTGCTGTATTCACAGACAAAGGAGTAGAGCAGGCAGGACTTTTAAAAGCTCCTCTGAAACAGTTACAGAGTGCCGGGCTGGATACCATTGTAATCACAGACCTTCCGGCTGAACCAAGCTGTGATCAAGCTCAGGAAATTATTGATGGGTTTTGCCGGACAGGGGCTGATTTAATCGTTGCTGTAGGCGGCGGAAGCGTTATGGATGTGGCAAAGCTGGCTTCCATCGGAGCAGACGATTCTTTGACAGTACGAAAACTGCTTGAAAACCCAATGCTTGGGAAGAAATGTGTGCCTACTTTAATGGTTCCAACTACTGCAGGTACTGGTTCTGAGGCCACAATGAACAGCATCGTAGCAGTTCCGGAAAAGCAGCTAAAGGTGGGAATTGTGAATCCGGAAATGATTCCAGATTTCGTGATTTTAGATGGCAGTTTGCTGAAAAATCTGCCCAAAAAGATCGCTGCATCTACCGGAATCGACGCTATGGCACATGCGGTGGAATGCTTTACCTCGAATAAGGCAAACCCATTCAGCAATTTGTTTGCAAAGGAAGCTGCAAAGCTGATTTTTGGAAATATTGAAGCAGCCTGCGAAGATCCGGAAGCAGAGGAAGCAAAAACCAATATGCTGATTGCCGCATTTTATGCAGGCGTAGCTATATCTTCATCAGGAACCACAGCAGTTCACGCCTTATCTTATCCTTTGGGAGGGAAATACCATATCCCACACGGCGTTTCCAATGCTATGCTCCTTCTTCCAGTTATGCGTTTTAATCAGCCAGCCTGTACAAAGGAATTTGCAGAACTTTTCGACGCGGTAGCAGGCGGAAGCGGGAAGGATTTGCAGTTATCTCAGGAAGAAAAAGCAGACAGGCTGCTGGAGCGAATGGAAGAAATGATCCGCAGACTGGAAATTCCATCTTCTCTTTCTGCTTTTGGAATCGGAACAGAGGCATTAGAAGATCTGGTAACTGCGGGGCTGGATGTGAAGCGGCTGCTGAATAATAATAAAAAAGAGATATCTTATGAGGATGCCCGGAAGCTGTATCTGGAAATTATGAACTAATCGCGGTATGAAAACAGGCATGAAAGGGCAGTATGCAGGGTTTTTAATAGCTTTGCAGATTACCGTCAAGGGCAATTTACTTTAAAAAGATCCGGAAAGGGTTAAATAATAAAAAGAGAAAAAGAAAAAAGGAGAATGGTTATGGCTGTTTTAAGAGGAATTATTCCTCCTGTTATCACTCCGATGAATGAGGATGAATCGGTTAATGAGGCTGAACTGAGGAATCAGGTAAATCGTTTGATTGAAGCAGGGGTTCACGGACTGTTTCCTTTCGGAACAAACGGAGAAAGCTACATATTAAATGAAAAGGAAAAGGAACAGGTTCTTTCTGTGGTAATTGAGGAAACGGCAGGACGGGTTCCGGTTTATGCAGGCAGCGGCTGTATCGGGACCAAGGATACCATTCGGATGTCACAGATGGCAGAATCCCTGGGAGCAGATGTGCTTTCTGTGATTACCCCATGGTTTGCCAAAGCCTCTGATGATGAACTTTACGATCATTATCGCCAGGTAGCAAAAGCAGTGAAGATTCCGGTAATTCTCTATAACATTCCAGCCAGAACAGGCAACAGCTTATCACCGGCATTAGTGGAGAGGCTGTCTGAGGTGGAAAACATTGAAGGGGTTAAGGATTCCAGCGGAAACTTTGACAATATGCTTCAGTATCTGGAAAAAACCAGGAAAAAAGGAGATTTTGTTGTGCTTTCTGGTAATGATTCCCTGATTTACTGGAACTTGTTAGCAGGAGGAAACGGAGGAATTGCAGGCTGCGCCAACGTTTACCCGGAAACCATGACGGCTATCTATGAGCGGTTTATGGCAGGAGATTTAGAGGGGGCAAAAAGGGCCCAGGATTCTATCCGTTCTTTCCGTGACTGCTTCCGATTTGGAAATCCGAACACCATCGTGAAAACAGCAGTGGCTATGCTGGGATACCCGGTAGGAAAATGCCGCGCACCATTTAACCAGATTCCGCCTCAGGGAATCGAGGCAATCAAACGAGTACTTGATGAGAACCGTGAGCTGGGAATGAAGTAAGGGCGGATCAAAAACTTTTAACCCTGACATCATAGAATGGAGGAAACATGAAACCTATAATTGGAATTACACTTGGCGATCCGGCAGGAATCGGTCCGGAGATAACGGTGAAGGCGCTGGCAGATCATCCAATTTATGAAAAGTGCCGCCCCTTAGTAATTGGGGACGCCGACGTTTTAAAGAAAGCGGCGCAGATAGTGGGCAGGCCAGAGATACAGATCCACTCCATTGAAAAGCCGTCTGAAGGAACCTATCTTCCAGGCTGTATCGATGTGATTGATATGAAGGCAGTGGATTTGGAAAACTTGTCCATTGGCAAAGTATCCGCTATGGCAGGAGAAGCAGCGTTCCAGTATGTAAAAAAAGTGATTGAACTGGCTATGGCTGGTGAGGTGGACGCAACCGTAACCAATGCCCTTAATAAGGAAGCGATTAATCTGGCAGGGCGCCACTATTCCGGACACACGGAAATCTATGCAGAATTTACAGAAACGGATAAATACACGATGATGCTGGCTCATAAGGAGCTTCGGGTTGTGCACGTATCTACCCATGTTTCCTTGCGGGAGGCATGTGACCGGGCAAAGAAGGAGAGAATCCTGGAAGTGATACGGATTGCAAATCAGGCCTGCAAGGATATGGGGATCGAAAGTCCCAAGGTTGGGGTAGCAGGATTAAATCCCCATTGCGGGGAAAACGGGCTGTTTGGCAGGGAAGAAATTGAGGAAATTCTTCCGGCTGTTGAAACTGCCAAAGCAGAGGGCATCGATGCCTACGGGCCTATTCCGGCTGACACTGTATTCTCAAAGGCTCAGGGAGGCTGGTACGATATTGTGGTAGCCATGTACCATGACCAGGGCCATATCCCGTTAAAGGTAGTTGGTTTTGTATACAATAAGGAGAAACAGCAGTGGGATGCAGTAGAAGGGGTGAACATTACCCTTGGCCTGCCGATTATCAGAACAAGCGTGGATCATGGAACGGCGTTTGATCAGGCTGGCAGCGGAAAGGCAAATGAACTTAGCTTGTTAAATGCCATTGAATATGCAGTCAACTTTGCAAATGGCAGGCAAAAACGCTGATTCAAAAGGCGCTGCTGCCGAAACCAATGGTTATTTAATATTAAATAATATTATACAAGGAGGAGAATTACATGAAAAAGAGAATGGTATCTTTAATCCTGGCAACAGCTATGGCAGGAACATTGCTTGCAGGCTGCGGAGGAAAATCGGACCAGCAGGAAGGAGCAGGCGGGGCATCCGGTTCTCAGGAACAGGCCGGAGGAGAACAGGGCAGTGCTGACGGCAACAGCTATACCATGTTTATGCGGAATACCTACGTTAACTGGATTAAAGAGCTGAAATGGTACGATGCGGCAGAAGCCAATACAGGGATCCATGTAGAGTATGTGGAAGGGCCAGACGACTTTAACGATGTGTATGCAGAAATTGATCAGAGGATTATTTCCAATACCCTTCCGGACGCTGTAATGACCAAGCTGGCACAGACCAATGTTTACGGTCCTCAGGGTGCCTTTGCAGATTTAGCTCCTTACATTAAAAAATATGCGCCGAATCTGCAGAAATATATTGACGACAACCCAGACTATGCTGCCTTAGTTACAGATGACAACGGCGCTATTTATGGTTTGGTAAAAGAATCCCCCATTTTTACCGATTATCTTGGATACCGTGTTGATCACCTGGAAAAGGCAGGAGTTGATCCTTCTTCCATCAAGACGGTAAATGATTTTACAGAAGCTATGCGCACACTGAAAGCATTTTACGGACAGGAAAATCCCAACTATTATCCGTTAGACGGCAGAGAGAACCCCATTCGTTTTGCTGCATGGTTTAACTGTCCCAGCAATATTTCAGCAGAAGAATCTAATGGTATTTACATCGACCATCAGAAGGATGGATCACTGGATATCATGGATGAAAATGCATATACCATGGTAGAAACTATGAAAACCTGGTATGATGAAGGTTTAATTAACCCGGAATTTGCCGCTAACACCCGTACAGAAGGCGACTGGGAAGCAGCAATGATCAATGGAAACGCAACCTTTGAATATGACTATTACAACAGAGCTGAATGGTTTATGGCAAACGGCGGAACCGATGCAGATCCGGACTATCAGATGGGCGTTTTAGACATGTTCCAGGATGAAAATGGAAATATCCTCCAGGGCACAAGCTGCTGTAAGTATAAAGAAGATTGCGTTACCGCAGTAAACGCACAGTGCAGTGAAGAGAAAATCAAAACCATCCTTACCTTTATTGACTATTTTTACACTGAGGAAGGCATAACATTAGCAAACTATGGAGTAGAAGGCGAAAGCTTTAAAACAGAAAGCGACGGCT
This sequence comes from Lachnospiraceae bacterium, assembly GCA_022796475.1. Lineage (GTDB taxonomy): Bacteria > Bacillota > Clostridia > Lachnospirales > Lachnospiraceae > Caccovicinus. The sequence continues at coordinate 16,806 of JAAWIS010000043.1, forward strand.
CCAAAACCTTTATCGTTGACTACTCTACAGAAGAAGCTACTCCGGAAGGAGAAAAAAGATGGTCATTCTTGGGCGACCGTTTTACCGTGTGCAGACCTATGGACAATGAAGCGTTTTTTGCCTGGAACTCTCCTCTGATTGCAGAGGCAGCCAAAAGAATCAATACGGATGAAAACGTAATGAAGGCTTACAATGTAAAGTATACGGTAGAGCAGACCGAAGAATTATCCAATCTGGTTGCTACAGTTTTTGACGCAGAGATTGCAGGCATCGTATCTTTTGTAACTGGCAATAAGGAATTTAATGCAGATACGTGGAAAGCGTTCCAGGATGAAATGAACAGTCTTGGCCTTTCCAGAATTGAAGAGATTCAGTTAGAGGCTTATAAGGCAACCTTTGCAAACTAAATGCTGAAAGGAGAGTTGGAATGGCTGGAAAGAAAAAGGCTGGGACAGCTTCAGCGTCCGGGCAGAGAAAAGAAGTTTCATTGAAAAGTTTTGTTAGGGATATCAAGAAGGACTGGATTTTATATCTGCTGCTGCTTCCCGGCCTTCTGAGCCTTATCCTGTTTAAAATAGGACCTGTAGGCGGCATGGTGATTGCATTTGAAAAATTTAGCGCTTTTCAGGGAGTATTCGGAAGCCAGTGGGTGTGGTTTGATAACTTCAAGAAAATTTTTACCGATCCATACATTCCAAAAGTTGTGATCAATACCATTATCCTAGCTATCCTTACAGTGGTTGTAGTATTTCCGATTCCCATTATCTTCTCACTGTTTTTAAATGAAGTCCGGTTAAAATGGGTTCGGTCAACTGTACAATCCTTAAGCTTTCTGCCCTATTTTATTTCAGCGGCAGTTATGGTCAGCATCCTTTATACCATCCTTTCTCCCGGATCCGGTATTGTGAACAACGTTATCCGTAGTCTGGGAGGGGAGCCGATTAACTTTATGGCAAAGCCAGGATGGTTCCGGCCTCTGTATGTAATTCTGGAAATCTGGCAGACCTTCGGCTATTCGGCAATTATCTATATCGCTGCCATGATGAACATTGATCCCTCGCTGTATGAGGCGGCAGAAGTAGACGGCGCTAACCGGTGGGATAAAATCTTGCGGATTACGCTGCCGTGTATCTCTACATCGATAATTGTTATGCTGATTATCAGCGTAGGAAACATCTTCACTGTTAACCTGGACCGTATTCTGTTAATGTACAACAGCAGTGTGTATGACACAGCAGATGTAATTCAAACCTATGTATACCGCATGGCTTTTGAATCCAAGGGATTCCCGGATTACAGCTATGGTACTGCAGTAAATATCCTGAAATCAGTAATTGCTTTTGCTCTGGTCAGCTTTGTTAACAAGATGGCAGACAAATTTGCAGAAACAAGACTGTTCTAGGAAAGGAGGAATCATATATGAAAAGAAAAAAGGGGCAGGTCTTTGACATAATTAATAATGGAATCCTGTTACTGGTAGCATTGGCTTGTATTTATCCTTTCTTGTATGTTTTCTTTGTGGCCTGCAGTAACGGCACATACTTACAAAGAGGAGAAGTCAGCTTTTTCCCGAAAGGATTTAATCTGGAAGCCTTTAAATATATTATGGGCAGTTCCAAGTTCCATGTATGGTCTGGTCTTAGGAATTCATTCCTGTACACGGCTGGCGGAACTATTGTGGCAGTGCTTGTTACCTATGTAACAGCTTATGCTCTTTCCAGAGATCGGCTGAAGGGAAGATTTTTCCTGATGGGCGCATTCATCATTACCTGGGTATTTGATGCTGGTATTATTCCACAGTATATTATCTTTAATAAACTGGGATTCATCGATAATCCATGGGTTATGATTATTCCGGGAGCAATTAATACACAGTTTTTGATCATCACCAAAACCTTTGTGGAAGGAATTCCTAAGGAACTGGATGAGGCTGCAGTGGTAGACGGGGCCAATGACTGGACCATTTTGACTAAACTGTATTTTCCTCTGTCGAAAACGATTATGGCAACGATCGGCACATTTTATGCTGTATCCATCTGGAATCAGTATCTGATCCCCCAAATTTACCTGAAATCAGATCAATATAAGGTAATTCAGCAGGTACTGAAGGATGTGGTAATTGCAGATGCAGGAACCAGTACGGCATTCAAAAATGTGATTGTAAATGGGATTACGTTAAATCAGCAGAACTTAAAATCAGCAGCAATCTTCGTTTCCATGCTGCCTATCGTGCTAGTATATCCTTTCGTGCAGAAATATTTTAAAAAGGGAATTATGGTTGGTGCAGTGAAGGGTTAATATTCATGAAACAGCTCAGCGCAAAGCGCTGAGCTGTCACAGTAACCTCCTATGCCCCGCTAGGGCACCGCCATAAATGAAAGGGGGTTCCTGTGAACCCTCCGGGGGATGTGCAGAAAACGGGCATGGAAGATGCCGCTTCGCGACACCGTTTTCGCACAGCTCAGCGTAAAGCGCTGAGCTGTCAAAGTAAAGAAAGAGAGGATAAGGCGATGAGAGAATATATTGAGCTGGATACGTTAAAACATGACGGCAGACTGTATCATAATAACCTGCTGGATACGATAGAAGCACTGCTTCCCAACCAATTTGACAGTGTGCATGCGGTAGATTTGCTGGAACTGGAAAATGGCGATCTGCTGGCCTGCTGGTTTGCAGGGAGCAATGAAGGGAATGCAGATATCAGTATCGCTCTTTCCCGCTTAAATGCAGGAGAGAGTACCTGGAGTGCAGAAAAAATTGTTTCTGACGATCCTTCCCGTTCGGAGCAGAACCCCTCCCTTTTCCAGGCGCCTAACGGAGAAATTTGGCTGATGTATACCGCACAGGTTTCCCGGACACCGGAAAACAGCCCTACATGGAATTTGCAGTACACAGCAGAAATACGCCGGAAAATCTCTAAGGATAATGGCTATACCTGGGGACCTACAGAAACCATGTTTTCACGTCCAGGTTCTTTCTGCCGTCAGAAAATACAGGTGTTATCCAGTGGAAGATGGGTGTTTGGAAACTGGATCTGCTTTCCGGATGAAACAAGGAATGGCAGTGACATTACAGTAGTACAGATTTCTGACGATGAGGGAAAGACCTGGCGGGAAGTAGAAATACCAGACAGCGCCGGACGGGTACATGCAAACCTGATTGAAACAGAACCAGGAAAATTAACTGCTCTGTTCAGGAGCCGGTTTGCGGATCAGATCTATATTGCTTACAGTGAAGACAATGGGGATACATGGACCAGTCCTGTTCCTACCTGTCTTCCGAATAATAATTCTTCCATTTCTGCTATAAAGCTGCAAAGCGGAAGTCTGGCCGTTATCTACAATGAAGTAAAATACAACGACAACCAGTTAAAAACGGTATGGCCAGATCAGCGCTGCCCTGTTACCTTTGCAATTTCCGATGATGGCGGGAAAACATGGCCTTATAAGCGGATCATTGAGTTAGGAGAAGGGTTTGTAGGAACGTTTAATGATATCAATAACCGCCGATATGAATACCCGGTTATGATGCAGTCAAAGGATGGAAAAATCCATGCAGCATACAGCTTTGGAAACCGCATCTGCATGAAATATGTATGTGTGGATGAACAGTGGATAAGAGGGAAGAAAATGCTTCCAGGCGCAGAAGGCGACGCTAGTATGCCTTGCCAGAGATAATACGAAAAGGGGCTACCGGTAAATGCCGGTTCAACCGTGAAAGTCTTAAGAAAAAAGGTAATCAAAGATAAATCAGAGCCATATGGATATAAAAAATGCCAGGAACCTTGAAAAATCAAGGCCTGGCATTTTTTGTAAAGCAGATGACGGGAATCGAACCCGCCTCCCCAGCTTGGGAAGCTGGTGTTCTACCAATGAACTACATCTGCACAGTGATTTTATTATACCACATATTTTAAATATTGCAAGCCCTTAATTAATTTTTATTTTACATAAGCTTTGTACCCAAAGGGCAGGATCTGGGTACAAAGCAGAACGCGCATCTGCCAGAAAGCAATTTTCAGCCATCTGGATATCATGTGGTCAGCACACAGGGGGACGGCAGAGATCAGTACCGGATTTCATCAAATATTTTTCTCCATTGTATAATAAGCATCAGTGTTTTAATATTCAGGGAGTACCGGGCGGTTTTAGATATATTTAGGATATTGTTGATCGCAGAAAGCCGATGCCGGATGGTATTATAATGGACATATAAGGCTGCAGCCGTTTCTTTGATGGAACAGTTATGTTCATAAAAGCTGAGAAAGGTTTTGTAGTATTCCGTTCCATTTTCCTGATCATACCGTGCTAATATATGAATGGCCTGCTCGGTAATTTCCTCCAATTCTTCTTTCAGGTCCGGATTTAAAAGAATGCGGAACATGCCCATTCGTGAAAAGCAAGTAACGGGGCACTTCTGTTCCGCTATATTCACTGTCAGGGCAATCTGGGCTTCTTTAAAACTTTTTGATGCATACAAAAATTTCTGATAGGCACGTCCCACACCGATATGAAACTCATATTTTGGGAACTGGTTCCTAAGAGCGTCTGCAAAATGAAACGAAGATTGTTCCAGGATCTTTTCTGGTTCTTTTGTCTTCTCCAGATCGCTGATTATAACATAATGGCGCTGAGTAGTAAGCATCCAGGTAAAACCATGCTGTCTGCTTAATTCCTGTATCTGGGACTGGGCTGCAGGAAAAAGTGGGAAAAGAATAGCGATTCCCAGGCATTTTTTTAAGCTCCAGCCCAAAGCAACTCCCTGATTTCGAAGTACCGTGTTATTTTCACCATCCAACACTAAGGACATAAGAAAATCCTGGTCATAGCTGAAAGAAGGATCATGGCACTGGCTGCGGAAAACTTCATAGGTGATGGTGGTGATCAACTGTGCAGAGATACATTGGGGAGGCAGGGCAATTACCGGAAATGCCAGCTTTTCGGCAGAGGATAGGAGCTGTTTCGGTAATTCATCTATATGATGGTTCACTTTGATGGCCAGACCAGAACAACCTTTTTTGTGCAGTGCATAGATTAAGTTAACGCTCCATTCCGGGTTGTCCTTAATTAACTGGGAATTGTTAAGAACCAGGGTGTTTTTTGTTAAGTATTTTGTACTGTCTGTGTTTTCCAAAAGGGAAATTCCTTCAACTGTCCGAAGCAGACCAGAGGAACCGGTTAACAGACGTGCGTGTTCCATGATAGGAAATTCCAGGATGCTTTTGATTAAAATTCCCATAAGCGGCTCCTTGTCTTTTTTTGCAAAATGTTATCGCAAATAGATTGTAGCATAAATTCCCGTGTTGTAAAATATGAGGACGGGAAAGCTTATATTGAAACTACCACCTATAATGAGTCAAATATCAGAGGCAGAGCGTTCACCCAGAACCTGCCGGGAATCCGCAAAACGGTACAGCCGGTGGAGGCTGACACAGTTATCGTATCTGTAGGCTATGAGTCAGATAAAGAGCTGTACGAGGCGGTAAAGGCAGATAACGTGCATCTGTTAGGAGATGCAGATTCACCCGCTAATCTGCTGAGATGCATTTGGTCTGCGTATATTCTGTGCTTAACTATCTAAACGTGTCTGAAACTTTTTCGTCATCTGTGCCTCCCGCTTTGCGGGAGGGTAACGGTTCAGATAGGGCGGCGCAGTGAACGCTTACCTATCTGAATTGTTATAAAAGTACATCTGGCGGGAATCAATCTTCAAACCAGAGGTAAAAGAATGAAAAGAAAAGAATATATTTGGATTCTGGTGATCGCTTGTGGTCTGGCGGCTAGTTCCTTAGGAATATGCAGTAATTCGGTGGGTGTGTTTTATGGAGCAGTTTCTCAGGATCTTGGCGTCTTAAGGGGGACCTTTGCCTTTCATGCCACATTATCTCTTATGACTACGGCGGTGGTAGCGCTCTGGGTGCCCTGGCTGTCAAAGCGTTTTCCCTTTAAGCCTATTATGATTACAGGAATTCTCTTAAGTGCCGGGGCCACGGCTCTTATGAGTGTGGCCAGAAGTATTGGTATGTTTTATGTGCTGGGCATCTTAAGGGGAGTCGGTGTAGGTTTATACAGCACTGTGCCAATTACTATGCTTGTAAATCAGTGGTTTCATAAGAAAAACGGCACGGCCATCGGTATGGCGCTTAGCTTCAGCGGTCTTAGCGGAGCCATCTGTTCGCCCATTCTCAGCAGCCTGATTGCAACATCCGGATGGAAGATTGCATATGTAGTAATGAGCGGGCTGGTTCTGTTATTTTCTTTGCCAGCCTTAATTCTGCCTTATTCCATGACTCCTGGCGAGAGGGGATTAAAGCCTTACGGATATGAGGAGCTGCCAAAGGGACAGGAAGAGAAAGCAGCCGATAATAAGAAGAGTACATTTTCTTACAAACAGACAAATTTTATCATTATGTGCATCTTCACCGTGCTGCTTACATCAATTGCCGGAATTACCCAGCATTTTTCAGGGTATTCCCAGTCACTTGGACTGGCAGAAACCTTTGGGGCGGCGCTGATGTCATGCTCTATGATTGGAAACATCTGCACCAAGCTTTTAATCGGTTTTATCAGTGACCGCTTGGGGCCAGTGAAAGCTAATCTGGTGATGATGGGAGCTAATGTTGCTTCTATTTTGGTTCTGATGGCCGGAAACAGGGCTGGCACCACATCCCTTCTGATTGCTGCGTTTTTATTCGGTTCCGTATTTGCTGTGGCAGCAGTGGGAATTCCTCTTTTGACACGGTATTTCTTCGGAAATGAGCATTATGCTAAAGCGTATGCGGTTATTGGCTTCTTTACCAGTGTAGGAAGTTCCAGTTCTCTGGCGGTCATCGGATACCTCTATGATTTGTTTGGAAACTATCAGTATGCTTTTGCTGCCGCTGTCAGTTTCCTTCTGATAAACAGCCTTTTGCTGTTAGGAGCAGTGCTGCTGAAGAAGAAACATGCTGTTCCATGCTGAGATAATCATCTGCCGGAAATATTAAATTTCAAATTTCAGACAGGGTTGTCGGTTACTGCCGATTTTACCCTTTGGACAAAGGGATACACGTTCTAAGTGCCGTTGTTTGGCGGCTGGCAGCGTGTATCTTTTTGCCTGTTATGCATTTATGTATGTATGGTGAACGCTCAAGTACAAAGGCAGGTGCAAGAAGATTCCGAGAGTACACGTTTGCATAAAGGGGGAAATAGCATTCAACAGGACGAAGAGATGCTGCCTGATTGATATTTTCTTTCCAAAGATAGTTAAGGAAATATTTCCCCTTTTTTATCGGTAAGGTACAGAAGGTTTAGAAAAATGTAAGAATACGACAGATAGGTGTAATTGCGGTTTCATAAAATGTTATGTTATGATAGATCCGGACTGAAACTTGATACTTTGCGCTATTATTTCTTATGAAATGGAAGGACAGAACAGCCCGGAAAGGTTCGTGAAGGGGCTTAAGGTATTGTAGGATCCTTGATATATGGTCAAGTGATCCACTTTAATAGGAGCAGAATAAGGCGCAGACACAAAGGAGGTTTCCTGGATCAATGAAAAAACAAATGTTGAAAATGATAGCAAAAAGCTTGTCAGCCTGCATTCTTGGCCTGTATGCTGTGGCCTGGCCGATGGCATTTTCCTCTTATGCAGATGCCTGGGAGCGGGTTGGGGATGTGTATCAGATGCCGGACGGAACCGTGATAAACGGAGTGATTTCCAGAGGCATTGATACTTCCTACTGGAAGCAGGAGATTGACTGGAACCAGGTGAAAGAAGATGATGTGGAGTTTGTTATGCTGGGAACCCGCTTCCGGGGAGAAGTGGATCCATTCTTTCGGATCAATGCAGAGAAGGCACATGAGGCGGGAATTAAGCTTGGAGCTTATATTTATTCTTATGCAACTTCAGTAGAGATGGCAGAGCAGGAGGCAGATTTTGTCCTGGATCTAATTAAAGATTATCCCATTTCTTATCCGGTGGCCTTTGACGCAGAGGACAATAACACTCTGGGAACCTTGACTCCCGCCCAGGTCAGCCAGGTAATCAATGCATTTTGTAAAAAAATAGAAGACGCTGGCTATCATCCCATGGTATATGCCAACGAATACTGGCTGAATAATAAGATTGACCGTTCCATGCTGGACTACGATATCTGGGTTGCACGTTATAATGTAATGTATACCTATGACAGCCCTTCCATGTGGCAGGCTACCAACACAGGAGCTGTCAATGGAGTAAATGGAAATGTAGACATTAATTTTCTGTTTACCGACTATTCCAGCATCATCCCCGCTAATCAGTGGCGGACCATAGGCGGCAATACATATTACTACCAGGATCACCAGATGCAGAAATCCAACTGGATTCATGACGGAACAGGATGGTTCTATATGGATGATCAGGGAAGTACAGTAAAAGGCTGGATGGTGATGCCGGAGGGAAGTTATTACCTGGATGAAGGAACCGGTCAGATGGCTATTGGCTGGCGGTCGTTAAATGGAAACTGGTACTATTTAAAAGACAGCGGCCTGATGGCTACCGGCTGGCGGCAGGTAGATGGAAGCTGGTATTATTTAAGCGCGAATGGACAGATGCAGACCGGCTGGCAGGAGTTAGACGGGGTGCGCTATCATCTGGCAGATTCCGGCGCCATGAGTGTTGGATGGCAGCAGGTAGACGGTTTCCGATACTATTTCCAGCCCTCCGGTGCCATGGCAACCAATTGGATCAATCCAGGCGATGCCTGGTATTATCTGGATCCTCAGGGCAGAATGCAGACCGGCTGGCAGAACATAAATGGAACCTGGTACTACTTAAACGAAACCGGGGCGATGCAGACCGGCTGGCAGAACGTAAATGGAACCTGGTACTACTTAAACGAAGCCGGAGCGATGCAGACCGGCTGGCAGAACGTAAATGGAACCTGGTACTACTTAAACGAAGCCGGAGCGATGCAGACAGGCTGGCAGAATATAAACGGAGTGCTGTATTATCTGGACAGCTCTGGCGCTATGGCTGCTGATACGGATCTGGAATATAACGGAGAGCGGTATCATGCCGATGGAAATGGTGCCTGCAGCCTGGTTACCGGACATACCATTCCTGAAGCAGCAGAAAATCCGTCAGAGCCTGGCGGCGTCCAAATTACGGAAGCGATTACACAGGTTGAGCCGCTTTCAGAACAATCATAATTTCATATTGCAGGAAAATACCTGATGAGTGAAACCAGATAAGGTCTAAAGCAGTATCGCAAAGTTTCATACATCAATCTTCTTACAAGCGGCAGGAAAAATTTCTGCCGCTTTTTCACTTTACGTCCTATAAAGCAAAAAACTTTCGGGGATACGCACTTCGCGCCTAAGGAAACTGCCTGCTGACGCAGACGCGCTCCGGCGCGCGAGTCCGGCTTGCCGGACTTTTTTAATGCCCCAAATTTTGTAGATATTGCAAATAAGTGAATTCAGCGCTATGGTAAATTATGGCTATTGCAAAAATTTTAGAACGGTGCTAAAATAGTTATTGACCTAAAGTCAATAACATAATACAAAGGAGGTGCAATAACATTTGGCCAGACCTGTAAAAAAGACACCAGAGGAATGGAGAAAAGAAATCCTAAATGCTGCCCAAAACTTATTTATTTCTAAAGGATATGAGGAAACTTCGATTTCCGATATTATGGACATGGCAGGCGGGGCAAAAGGAATGTTTTACCGTTGTTTCAAAAGCAAGGAGGAAGTGATGTACGCATTAGGCAATCAGATGTTTTTCAAGGACAATCCCTTTGAAACGGTCAAGAGGAGGGATGACTTGAACGGTTTGCAAAAAATCAGGTCATTGCTTGCGTTGAATCAGTCGGACTCTAAGCGAAACCAGATACATATGCAGGCAGTTCCGATTTTGAAAGACCCGCATATTTTAGCAGCAGCGGTTAGGGAAAACAGGCGTGTATTAACTCCCTTATGGTTGGAATTGTTGGAGGAAGGAAAAAGGGACGGTTCTATCAAGACAGAATACACAAAGGAGCTTTCCGAACTTTTGCCGCTTGTCAATTTCTGGCTCATGCCCTCAGTATTCCCTGCCACAGAAGAAGAACTGCATCATAAATACTATTTTGTGAAAGAAGTGTTAGTCCATATGGGACTGCCCCTTTATGATGACGATACGACCTCCTTTACAGAAAGATTTATCACTGATATTACGAAAACACCCTGCGGGCATACCCTTATGTCGGAGAAAACCGACAATAATAATGCAAAAGGAGGGAATGAGCCATGACGGAAAACTTATTTACGAAAAATTTCACGCTCCTTATTTTGGGGCAGCTAACCTCATTGTTTGGAAATTTTATATTGAAACTGGCTCTGTCCATGTATGTACTGGAAGCGACTGGTTCAGCCGCCATATTTGCAGGTATATTGTCTGCTGCCACAATCCCGGCCATTCTTTTGTCACCGCTTGGCGGTATCTTGGCGGACAGAGCTGACAGACGGAATATTATGGTAGCGTTAGACGCATTGACTGGCGTATCGGTTTCATGTGCGGCGCTATTCTTGTCGGAAAGCAATGCTATTGCCGTAATCAGCACGTTGCTTATCATACTATCTATTTTGGGTGCGTTTGAAACGCCTACTGTTCAAGCGTGTATTCCCACCATGTTACAAGGCGACAATATTATGAAAGGAAATGCGGTTGTAAATCAAGTGGCATCGTTATCCTGTCTGATTGCACCTATGTTGGGCGGCGTATTGTATGCCATGCTTGGACTGAAACCCGTAATGTATGCAAGTGTTGTCTGTTTTTTTATTACTGCCCTGTTTGAATGTTTTATCAAATTGAGCTGTCAGCGTACTCAAAATCAAGGCGGCGTGTTTCAGATTGTAAAACAGGATTTTTTATCAAGTATGCAGTATATTTCAAAAGAACAGACAAGTATATCAAAATTGCTGCTCTTAACGGCATTCTTAAGGATTTTTGTGATGGGCGTTACCATAGTCGGACTTCCCTTTCTTGTGCGGACCGTCCTCGGATTGAATGCAAAGTATTATGGGGCTGCAGAAAGTGCGTTAGCAGTCGCTACAATCTTAGGCAGCATTGCAGCAGGAGTTTTGGCAGAGAAATTGAAAATACATAAATTATCTGTCCTGCTTGCTTCCATGGGTATTTTTATTATCCCTGTGGGCATTGTTTTCCTTTTGCCAGTGAATGTCATCATAAAATATGGCATTATGGTTGTATCTTTTTGCGGTATACAGGCTGTTATCAGTACATTTTCTATTTTTGCCGTTTCTCTCATTCAACAAAGGACGCCAAATCATTTAATCGGAAAAGTGATGGCTTATACATCTACAGTTACTTTGTGCGTCCAGCCCATAGGACAAATCGTGTACGGTTTTCTGTTTGACAGATTTCACAGTGATATATATTTTGTCTTAATCCCGACGGGTATCATAGTTTGTATTGCAGGGTTGTCTGCAATGAACTTTTTTAAGAATATGGAAAAGGAACAGCAGGAGGTGTCAGCATGAAGCAGGAAAAGTGGTTATTATAAACCCTATTCCTTAGCATCTTTTAAATCCAAATTTTCTGTTTGATATTTACGGGTATACTTTACTAATGGAGCATATCCTTCCAGTGCCGGACATTTGCTTAATAATTCCTTATGTCCAGCATTAATATTCAGCATATGTGCTGTCCATTCATAGCCTTCCTTTGATGTCATAAAGGAATCAGAAAGTTTTAAATCTTGTCTGTCTGGGGCTTCTTCTATTCCATTTTCTGCTGTATAAAAATAATATCGGATAGAGTAACGATTTCTAACTTTTCGATATTTTGGTAATGGGTGTGGTTAAGTGCGTTATCAAGATATAGTGCATTCCTTTTAAAACATAAAAGAAAACAGTAATGATAATCTGTCCAGAATAGCCAGTGAGCAAGCAATTAAGGAGGGAACATGGCATGAGAAGCCATCAACTGTTGGTTGAATCTGCCAATATCAACCATTGGTCAGTTTCAAGGCAACTTATTTCCATATATACTGATGGCAAGGAGGATAAAAATATGAATCAGGAAACGATAGGAAAATTCGTTGCAGCCTGTCGAAAAGAGAAGGGACTTACACAAAAACAGTTAGCAGAAAAGTTAAAAATTACTGACCGGGCAGTATCAAAATGGGAAACCGGAGTTTCCCATAGTTAAAGATACCACACCAAATATGACGAACCCACGCTTATACAGAACTGCAAAAGATATAAAGGCTTGATGTAAGTAATAACTACTGCATCAGGCTTTTTTCTTACACTATTCC
>JAAWIS010000168.1 GCA_022796475.1 Lachnospiraceae bacterium
GGAAGTATAATGGCCTCGTAATGCAAAAGGAATTTCAGATGAATTTCAAAAAGAAAAAGGAGAGTGCATTCATTATGAGAAAGCAGACAAAATTAGTTGCAGTACTTTCTGCAGCAGCTCTGTTGGCTATCGGTGCATCCATGACTTCTTTCGCTGCTACCCCTCACTGGGATCAGGAAGATGGCGAATGGGTATACTTAGACAGAAACGGAGATAAGGTTACTGGCGAATGGAAGAAATCCAACGGACAGTGGTATTTCTTAGACGAAGATGGCTACATGGCAAAAGATGCGTTAATCGAATATAACGACAACCGTTACTATGTAGACGCAAACGGCGTTAAGGTTACCAATGCCTGGGTATCTATGGATAATGATGATTTATTAGATGACGACGAAGTTACTACCGTATGGTTCTACTTCGACGGCAAGGGCAAAGCTACCGGATATGGAAAAGATGAAGGTTCCATCAAGTCCATTTCTTACGGCGACGGCCAGAAGGGTTACTTCATCTTCAATACTGACGGTGTTATGTTAACCGGATGGCAGGAGTGGAAAAATAACCTGTACTTCTTAGGCGAAGAGAATGAAGGCTGGGCTAAGACTGGCTGGAATTACTTAGACACTGATGCAGAGTACTTTGATGACGGCGATGACGAAGGCGAGCCATATGAAGATGAAGAGTGGTTCTGGTTCGGCAACGACGGCAAGGCTAAGAGAAACGGTTCCAAGCAGATCAGCGGCAAATGGTACGCTTTTGATAAGAAGGGCGTAATGATGGATCTGTGGGTATATGGTGATGGAAAAGACGTTGCAAGCGTAAGCAATGCAAGCGGATCTTCTGTAACCTATGCAACGGATCCAGATGCAGCAGCAAGATATCATACTGAAGATAATGGTGGACGTGAGAAGAACTGGGTATGGGCTTATGCGAACACCAATTATGATGACTATGATGATGATATGTATTGGTTCTACTTAGACAGCAAGGGCAGACCAGTATTCGCTGATCCAGATAATAGTGCTGAAACCGTATTTGATGCTGACGGTGTAATCACTACATACGGAAAGAACTGGGGACGTGAACTGACTGACAGCAATAAGGGCTATAACTTAATTGCTAAGTCTATCAAGAACAAGACCTATATCTTTGATGATGCTGGACGTATGAGAAGCGGTTTATTTGATTTATATGCAGTTGACAGAGGTTCTACTGTTGGTGCATTAGACGGATACTACTACTTCACCGATGACAGCAGCCATGGCTCTACTGACGGCCAGATGGTAACCAACAAGAAGATGACCATCGAGGTTGACGGTGAGGATAAGGGTTACTACTTCGATAAGACTGGTAGAGCTTATGTAAATACGATCATCAGCAGCTCTTTCTATGGTCCTAATGGCGCTTTAGTTGACGGTTACGGCGATGGTTCTACCTATGCTACTGTTGTAATCACCTCTTTAGCTGAGAACGGCTACAAGATTTACGAAAAGGGTAAGAAAGAAGCTATCGATTTGGCTCCAATTACCGTTGAAGGTCTGAACAAAGACAACAAGTATACCATCATCTTATTAAATGGTAATGGTAAGATCAAGAAGAACGGTACTGTAACTGACGTTGATGGTTACAAGGTAACTGTTAAGGATTACAAGGTAACTAAGATTGAGGATAAGAACTAATCATCCCCGATAGAAACATAATTGCCAATTAGAAAGGCGGAGGAATTTTCCTCCGCCTTTTAAAATAATGCTACGCCTAAGGGCGCGCATTTCGTAAAGATTCAAATCTTATTTTTTCCAAGGACACAAACTATTTTACACTGTCAGTGAAAATGAAAGAAAAGTGAAACAGTATACTCAATATATAAAAGGCGGAGGAAAATCCTCCGCCCTTCTAATTGGCAATTATGTTTTCTGCTAGTGACGATTAGTTTTTATCCTCAATCTTAGTTACCTTGTAATCCTTAACAGTTACCTTGTAACCATCAACGTCAGTTACAGTACCATTTTTCTTGATCTTACCATTACCATTTAATAAAAGGATGGTATACTTATCATCTTTATTTTTGCTGTAGCCTTCTACGTAGACTGGATCCATATCAAGAGGCTTGTTTTTTTCGTAGATTTCATATCCGCGTTTGATGGCCTCTGTATAATTAACCGCAGCATAGGTGGAACCATCGCCATAACCATCAACTAACGCGCCGTCCTCACCATAGAAAGAGCTGCTGATAATGGTATCGGTGTAAGCTCTACCCTTCTTATCGAAGTAGTAGCTCTTATCCTCACCATCAATCTCGATGGTCATCTTCTTGTTGGTTACCATTTGGCCGTCAGTAGAACCATGACTGCTGTCATCAGTAAAATAGTAGTAACCAGTTAATGCATTGCTGCTGTTTCCTCTGTCAACATTGAATAAAGCAAATAAACCGCTTCTCATCCGGCCGGCATCGTCAAAGATATAGGTCTTGTTCTTAATAGATTTTGCAATTAAGACATATTCCTCATCGTTGTCAGTCACTTCATAACCATAGTTATGTCCGTTGCGAATGATCTCATCACCGTCTTTATAATTATATGGAAGGCGATCAAAATATTCATCGCTATTTTCCGGATTTGCCAGAGTTGGTTGGCCCTTGCTGTTTAAGTAGAACCAATACATATCATCATCGTAGTCATCATAGTTGGTGTTCGCATAAGCCCATACCCAGTTCTTATCACGTCCGCCCTCGTTTTCAGCATGATATCTTGCTGCTGCGTCTGGATCCGTTGCATAAGTAGTAGAAGATCCGCTTGCATTGCTTACGCTTGCAACATCTTTTCCATCACCATATACCCACAGATCCATCATTACGCCCTTCTTATCAAAAGCGTACCA
>JAAWIS010000044.1 GCA_022796475.1 Lachnospiraceae bacterium
GCACCAGATATCTGGTGCAAAGCCTTAAAAGGGTATATTCAGAATTATTTTTTGGCAGATTTTCAGAATATGCTTGAAAAAGGATAGGCAGGATGGAAATAATGAAGAAAAAAGAAATGAGCTGGAAAAAACTTTTGGTTTTTATTTCTGTATTTCTGTATAGTATGGCGGGAATGGCTTTGGCAGCAGAGCCGGGAGCGATTGTTGGTTCAAGTATAGATGGTGAGCAGATTGTTTTGTATGTCCAGGGAGCAGGTACAGCAGGAGAAGTTCAGTGCCAGGTGGGAACAACTCCCTGCCCCGATAGCACAATCGGATTAATAACAGAACAGGAGGTGCCGGTGAAAACGCTGCTGCTGATTGATAATTCTTTGTCTGTACAGCAGAAATACCGGCCCATGATTAATGAGATTATGAATAATCTGGCTGCAAACCGTATACCGGGAGAACAGATTGCGGTTGCAACCTTTTCGGATAAAATTACATATTTGCTGGAGGGCAGCAGCGACTATGCCCAGTTGAAGCAGGCAATTGACAGCATTACTTATCAAGATCAGGAAACTTACCTGACAGACGTATTGTATGAAGTACTGTCTGCCTGGAATCAGGATGGGGATCCTACCTTAAGACGGATCGTGATCGTATCAGACGGTGTGGATAATAAAGCTATCGGGTATACAAAGGAAGAGCTATATGAGCTGTTAAGGAAGCATCCGTATCCGATTTATACCATTGGCTGTACTTCCGGCAGCGACAGCGCGGATGCTTTAAAAAATATGTTTGCCCTTTCCAGGATGACCCAGTCTGAATCCTGGCTTCTGGATGAGGTGACAGATTCCATGGCTGTCGCAAACGGGGTGGCCCAGGGGAATTTATTATGGCGGATCACCGTATCCCTTCCTCCGGAGCTGTGCGACGGCACGGAAAAGGCCGTTAAATTAAGTATTACAGCAGAAGGACAGGTGCTGGAAGGAACCACAACCATAGGAATGCCTTTTAGCACCATACAGCCCACTGAGGCGGAAACGGAACCAGAAACCGTAACAGAACCGGAAACCAGCCGTGAAACGGAAGAAGAAACAGAGCCAGAGGAAGAAGATCTGGAGGAAGATACACAGAAAAAGAAAATTGTTATGTATCTGATTTTCGGCGGATTTGGTCTTTTGATCATAGGTGCAGTTATTATCCTGATTGTCCGTCGGACAGGCAAAAATAAAAAGAGTAATGATTTTGAGATGGCCCCGGATCATGCATACCGTGACGTAAGCGCTCTTCAGGGATTTGCAGGCAGTGCGGTAACTCCGGCAGCCCAGAAAAGCAGCGGGCTGGCCAGAGAAGATTCTAATAATACAGCTATGGTATGGGGAAGTTCCCAGAGGTCCTATATGCTGGTGCTGACCGATTTAAATAACCCGGTGCGGACGTTTGAGGCGCCTTTGCGGACTTCGGTTGTGATTGGACGCAGCCGCAGCGGCGGATGCCAGATAATCTTAGACTATGATCGATCGGTATCCCACAAGCACTGCCAGATCCAGGTAGTAAACGGGCAAATCCGGGTAACCGATCTGGGATCCCGGAATGGAACTTTGGTAAATGGCAAACGAGTGATTCAGGAGGCTGTGTTAAACAGCGGAAGCATTTTAACCCTTGGAAATCTGAAAATGAAAGTTGAATTGCGTTGATGAAACTATTATGTGATGGATTTAGCGAAACAGGGATGAGGCGAAATATCAATCAGGATGCTGTGGGGATGTTTTTCAAAGAAGACTGCGGCCTTTTTCTGGTATCTGACGGAATGGGAGGCCATTCGGAAGGAGAGCGTGCCAGCCAGGAAATAGAAAAAGCCTGTGAGAACTGGTGGGAAGCTCGCTTAAAAGAAGAGAAAGAGGCTGATTTTTCGGAAACGGTAAGCCAGCTCAAGGAACTTCTTGCCCAGGCCAGCAGAACCATATGGGATGAAACCAGCCAGGAGGAAATCTGTGGGGCAACGGTGGTGCTTCTATGGATCCAGCAGCAGTCTTATGCATTGCTTTGGGCAGGAGACAGCCGCTGCTATCTGACAGAGCAGAAACTTTTGGGAACGCGGATTCGGCAGCTTACCATAGATGATGTATGGGAGAATCAGCCGGAATTATCCCAGCAGTATTCAAAAGACGAGATTTTAAGTCACCCGAACCGGGGGAAACTGGTGCGGGCGGCAGGCGTTCATAAGAATTTTACCTGTAGGGTCCAGACGGGGATACAGGATAAAAAAATGCTGTTTGCTCTGATGAGCGACGGGGTTTATAAATATATGGAGCCAGGTAAATTAAGGGCTGCTTTGAAACAGGCTGCAAGAGGGGAGGATTTTACAAAGCCGCTGCAGGAAATCCGGAATGGGGTATATGATAACCAGGCCCCGGATAATCTGTCCTGCATTTTAATTAAGGCTGTTTAAAGATGGTTATTCACTCCCGAAAACGTGCTGTTTGTCAGGTTTTGACGGGATAGAATGGAGGACATGATATAATCAGATTAACAAATTAAAGAAATGGAAAGAGTGAGCGAGTATGGATGAGTTTAAAGTAAAATTAGACCAGATGAAAAGTTCGGTAAATGAGAACAAGCAAATGGCCAGAGAATTATCAAGCATCCGCAATGAACTCTATAGCGTAAAAAGGCGGCTGAGCTTCCGCATCAGCCAGAGGGAGCGGATTGACAGGCGTTTGACCATGCAGGGAGAAAAGCTGGAAGAAGAAAAAAAGAAAATGGATCAAATAACTTCTGCACTGACCGATATCACAAACCTGTATGAAAAAACGGAAATGGAGCTGTGCGGACAGAATGGGGTAAATGAAGGAAACAAGATTGCCGACTGGCTGAAGGATATAATTGTTGACATATTTAAATTTCCGGATTTGGGGCCAGGAGAGAATAAATATGAGGAATGGTTAAAAAAATGGGCGCCAATCCTGCCACCATTTTTGCCCTTTGTGGTAAAGCCTTGGATCCCGATTTTTACTACCATCGGAAATCCTCCATTGATTCCGTGGCTTATCATTCCCTCTTTTTTTCCGACTGACATAGGCGATTCTACCATTCCAGGGATTTTGGGCGGTTTAAATGACTTCATAAACGGAGGAGAAAAAAAGGTCGTACCCTGGAAAACGGAATGGACAAATGAGCTGGAGCAGAATAAAGAAATGACCTCCGGCGGAGTGGAATCTGTAATAGCGAAAGCTTTCAAAGACGCGGCTAAGTCAGAAGACGGCGGAAAATGGAATGACGCAATAAAAAAAGGTACAGACAAATATGAAGATGTAAAGGACAAGGTGGAGAAATTCTCTGAGGATCATACGAAAACTCTGGGAGAGAAGAAATTCGTATTTGAAAAAGAAGTAAATGCAGAAACGGGTGAAGAGAAGATATCCAGGAAAACGGTGGATACAGAGAATAAATCAGAAAATAAAGCCTTTGATGATGAATTAGAAGCCAGCAAAATGGACGCGGATGTGAAGGCAACCTTGTTTACCGCAGGCGGATCGGCGGCTTACTGGACAAATGAAAAATCGGTGAATGGAAAATACGGTTCCATTTCCGCTAAAGCTACCGTAGGCCAGGCAGAGGCCCATGCAGAAGGGTATGCCGGACTTTTCCAGGCAGATCCAACCACTGGCGAACTGCAGTTTAAGCCAGGCATCGGCGGAAGCATCGGAGGCAGTTTAACTGCATTTACGGCAGAAGAGGAGGCCATGCTTGGAAATGACATGCTGGGAGTCTATGCAAAATCAACCCAGACCGCAGGAAAAGTGGGGGCTGAAGCAGAGGGCAGTGTAGGCCTTTATGATAAGGATGGCAATTTTAATCCCTCGGCTTATGCAGGATTCAGTGCTCAGGCGATTGCCGGGGAAATTACAGGATCCGTTGGAGCAAAAGTATTAGGCGCAGATGTGTCGGCTTCCGGAAGTTTAAATTATGGCTTTGGTGCTCACGCCAATGTAGGCTATAAAGATGGAAAAGTATCCCTGGATATAGGAGCTACAGTAGGCGTAGGCGGCAGCGTGAGTTTGGAGATCGACGTATCAGGAACGATCGATGCTGCCTGTGATTTGGCGGAAGCTGCCTGGGATAAGGCAGGGGATGCTGTGAGCGGCTTTGCAGATGGTGTTAAAAACTTTTTTAATTGGTAATCATTGAGCATAAGGAAGCCTGCAGTTGATTGAACAGGGCTTTCAGGGACTGATATATTTTTAGAAAGAATAGGAGAATCGAGATGGAAAACCATTTTTTGCCAATCGGAAGTGTAGTGCAGTTAAAAAATTCTACTGCATGTGTTATGATAGCGGGATATCTTCCAATGGGGCCTTCCAGGCCAGGGTATGTTTGGGATTATTCCGGCATGAGATTTCCCTTAGGTTATGTGCGGGATGATGAAATTTACTGTTTTGATCAGGATCAGATTGAGGTGGTTCATTCTCTTGGATATCAGGATAAGGAACAATTTTCCTTTATCAGGACACTGGAATATTCCGTGGAACAGATTAAGACGGATATGATGGCCAAGGAAGGGCCAAAACAAGAATAGGGAGGCAAAAAAGGTATGTATGAGCGAACATTGCCGATAGGATCGGTTGTATTGTTAAAGAATGCTACAAAACGGGTGATGATTTTAGGGTATAGCCGTTATCAGGCAGGGGATCAGACCAAGGTATACGATTACTGCGGATGTACGTATCCGGAAGGATTTGTAAGCCCAGACAAGACAGCAGTATTTGATCATGACCAGATTGCGCAGATTTATGCTCTTGGGTATCAGAATGATGAGCAGATCGCATTTCGCCAGAGGCTGGAACAAGTACTGGCTAACAAAAAATAATGCTGAAAGGCAAGGAAGCCGGATAGACATGGAAACAATGCCGTCCGGCTTTTGGCAGTTTATCTGAAAGGCGGGATAGATTTTGAAGTGTGTAAAATGTGGAAGTGAACTGAAGCCTGGGGCAAGGTTTTGCAGTAAGTGCGGTGCTGTAATAAGCCCGGCGGGTCAGCAGGCACCAGGAAAGATAAGGCCTGCTGAAAAAAGGCCGGCGCCAGTTTCAGGAGGAAGCCCCAATGGAGGAAACAGGATGCAGCCAAGGCCGGATGGGGAAAAGAAAAAAGGGCCTGCAGCACTGGCTGCGGTGCTGGCAGTTTTGCTGGTATGCGTATGTTTGTCTGTAGGCGGAATTGCCGCTTATATGCTGGGAGCTTTTGATGCCTTTTTGCCCTCTTCTGATTCGGAAGTTACCCAGGATTTTGAGGATGAGAAAGAAGAGGATAAAAGGGAAGAGAAAGAGGAAGAAGAGGACCAGCCGGAAAGCGGAGAAGGGCTTTCGACCGGAGAAGAAACAGAAACAGAATCGGAAAATGGCTTATCTGAAAATAGCAGTCTGCCTACAGAGGCAGTTACGGAACCAGTTACAGCAGCAACCATTGCCCAGCCAACTACAGGGGCAATGCCGACCTTAGCCGGTCAGGGAGCATCATACGGGCTTCCAACACAAGCGCCAACCCAGGCAGCCGTATCCAATATGCCTGCATCCGGATATCAGGACTATATTCTTCCGGAAAGCAGTATAAGACTTCTATCAATATCTGATCTTGCAGGACTGTCGAAAGAGCAGTTAAGAATTGCCCGAAATGAAATCTATGCCCGCCATGGAAGGATGTTTGCTACAGAAGAGCTGCAGCAGTATTTTAACAGCAAGTCATGGTATCGGGGAACCATAAGCGCCAGCTCATTTTCTGAAAGTATGCTGAGTCAGCTTGAAAAAGATAATATAAAGCTGATCCAGGAACGGGAAGACGCCCTTCCTTAAGGAAGCAACAAGAATTGACAAAAGAGGGAGAAAAAGAGTATGTTTTGTCCAAAATGTGGAGCGAATTTAAAGGATGGTTCAAGATTCTGCAGTAAATGCGGGAGCAGCATCGGCGGACCTGGCCATCCGATGCAGCCAGGCCCTTCGCCTATGCCGCCGAAAAAAAAGAATGGAAAAACAGGACTGATTATATTTCTGGCTGTGTTTCTGCTTCTTTTGACAGCAGGTGTAGGAATGGGGATTTTCTACTATATAAACGAAAAAAATAATGAAGCTCTTTTAGAATCCATCCATGCAGAATTTGGAATAGACGAGGATAAAGAAGATTCAGAAAAAGATAAAAAACGAAGCAGAGATGAGGGGGAGGATTCAGGAGAAGGCCAGGAAGATGATGATCCGCAGCTTCCAGAAGCAACCATGCCGGAAACCGTAGAAAATGAATCTATGGCCACAGAGGCGCCTACTGCAGGTGCAGGAACTGCTATGACTACAGCAGCGCCTACTGCCGGGGCTGTTCCGGCGGCAGAGGAGCCGGTTACGGTATCATTACAGTACAGTTCACAGGCCAGTTTTAATGGTTTGGTAAGAGCAGGTGTTGTAAAAGCGACGGCAGTGGATTCTTCCCATGTGGTACAGCAGGGAACTTCCATTGACAATACAGGCTGGAGTGCATTTGACGGGCAGGCGACTACCAGCTGGCAGGAAGGTGTGGCAGGACACGGCATCGGCCAGTATGTGGGAATTAGTTTTGACCGGGAGTACCAGGTACAGGTTGTTACTTTCCTTTTGGGAAATCACAGGTCAGATGCCTGGTATCAAAAAAATGACACCCCCAGGGTTTTGTCTATCCATCTGGGTGGTCAGGTATTCCAGGTAACATTCCCGAAAGAAAAGGTAGAATTTGCAGTGGTGCTGTCCAGGCCTGTTGCGGCGTCCAGTATCCGTGTAGTTGTGGATGATGTGTATCCGGGAACCGTATATGAGGATGCTACGATTGCAGAAGTTGGAGTGTATGGAAATTAAATGGATGGAATGAAAAAAAGAAAAAGCCGAAAAGGGCAGCAATTTCCATCATCAGCAGTACTTGGGATTCTTTGCCTTGTTCTGGCTGCAGGGCTTGTGATTTCGCTGGCAGCACTGCTTAAAAAACAGAAGCAGTTGGACTTGCTGATTCACCAAAATGCTGTGCTGATGGAGGATATGGAAACGTTTAAAGAGGAACAGGAAGAAACCTCAAATATACCGGAAGAAGCTTCCGGACAGGTTAAAAAAAGCCAGGAAAGCACACCAGAAAAACAGACAGAAGAAACAAAAGAAAAGGAAGAATCAGAAGGAATAACGGAAACAGAAACGATAGAGGAAACAGCGCCTCCGTATTTGGAAAGTTTATCCGGTTTGGCGCCGGGAACTGTGATTTCAAAAGAACAGTTGGATTTTTCTAATCTGGGAAACTATTTTATGTCCTGGGAGATTGAAGAAGGGGATAATCTGCATCAGAGAATCAATGGAAAATCCTATCGTGATAATCCTTACGTTCCATTAAACAGCCTTCGATATGTAAAATTGCTTCATTATAATTTCGATGGGGAAATCCAGGTGGGGGAGCTGATTATCAACCAGGATATTTTGCAGGATGTGATTGATATTTTTATGGAACTGTTCCAGGCAGAATATCAGATTCAGTCTATGTATCTGATTGATAACTACTGGACAGGAGATCCGGATTCTACGGATACCGCTTCAATTGATGTAAATAATACATCCGCATTTTGCTACCGGGAAATTACCGGAGGAGGAAGGCTGTCCAACCATGCTTATGGGAGGGCGATTGACTTAAACCCTCAGCAGAATCCCTACGTGTCCTACAGTACCGGAACGGCAAAATGGTATCATTCGAATGCGAATGATTATATTGCAAGGGATACGGGGCTCCCCCATGTAATCACACATGATGATTTGGCATACCGGCTGTTTACAGAGAAAGGGTTCCACTGGGGCGGCGATTGGAATAATCCAAAAGACTATCAGCATTTTGATAAAAATATTCAATAATTAAGAGAAAAGGAAATTAGGAAAGCCAGTGTACTGGAGCAGGGGGGATAGAAGTTGTTTTGTAAGAAATGCGGAAAAAAATTAGAGGATCATGCCAGGGTGTGCAGCCAATGCGGAACCCCTGTGGAGATGCCGCCGGGAGCGCCGGGAAACAGGAATGGCCAGCCAGGGCCAGCGCCGGGAGCGCCGGGAAACAGGAATGGTCAGCCAGGGCCAGCGCCGGGAGCGCCGGGAAACAGGAATGGTCAGCCAGGGCCAGCGCCGGGAGCGCCGGGAAACAGGAACGGCCAGCCAGGGCCAGTGCCGGGAGTGCCGGGAAACAGGAACGGCCAGCCAGGGCCAGCGCCGGAGATGTCTGGAAATTTAAATAGCTATCCCGGAGGCCAGGCCGATCCTATGGCGGGAAATTTTGCTCCGCCTCCATTCCAGCCAGGCCAAATGCCAGATATGGAAGATGATTCAAACTCAAAAAGCAGTAAAGTGATAGTCGGCATATTGATTGCTGCGATAGCAGCAGTTTTGGCAGTTGGCGCAGCATTCTTTTTATGGACTCGTTTATCCAATTCCGGAAACAGTGCAGCAGAGGAAACAAGGGAACTGGAGGAAACGGAAGAAACTTTGGAAACAGAGGAAGAAAGTGGAGGAACAGAAACTCAGGCAACCCTTTCAGAAGAGTCAGTTGGAGAAGGGGAAAGCCAGGGGGAAGAAAATCTGCCAGGGCTTCTTTCTGACAGCGAGCTTGCACGGACAATCGCAGCCTATAATGCAGAAGGGGATTCCACAGCTTCGATACAGGTATTTGCAGAAAACTTTACTCCGGGAACCAGAAATACCAGTTACGCATGGGATAAGAATTTGTTTTATACTTTGGAAGATATCAGCCCCACAAATGCGTCGGACGGCTTAATTAACGGATATAATATTGCCAGGAAAATGCTTCGGAATGCAGATACTGGCAATGTAATGGAGTATGAGATTTACAGCAATCCTGCTACTGGAAAAGTAAATAAGATAGTGAGTATTGAATACATTAATGACTATCTGGAAATTACGGACTATTATTATGATGATTACGGCAAGGTAAGTTTTATCTTTGTAAGGAATGATATTAACTACATTCCTTCCTACGCTGTGCCCACAAAGGATGGGCAGCGGTTTTACTATAATAGTGACTGTATGGTGAAATGGAGGGTGGTTTCCAACGGAGTCCAGTCAAATTACGTTATCGGACCGGAATCCGCAAGACAGGGAGATAATCCGCCGTCCAGTATTATCCAATACTCCAGCTTAGATGCAAATGCCCAGACTACGTATGATATTACAGAAAAGCGGATGATAAACGCTGCTTATAATACGTATCAGACAGTATTGACAGCAGAGGGAATCAGTGAAATTACCGGATATGTATACGATCAGCAGGGAAATCCGATTCCAGGCGCCAGAACAGTTCTGATTTCAGAGGTGAATAATGAGGAATTGTTTGAAGCCAATACAGATGCGTCAGGCATGTACCGGATTGTCGTTCCTTCTGAAGATGGCCGGTATCGGCTGGGGGTTACCAGTGAGGGATGTGTACCGGCTACTGTTTACGGGATTGAAATTAACGGACAGGTGCTGTCTGACTATCAGGATGCTGTTTACATGGTTGCCAGAAGCGATCAAAATTTCCCTATCAGCGTTCAGATGTTCGATGCATTAAATTTTGCCCAGGATGGAAGCGGTATGCAGCGGCTGAGCAATGCAGCCATCTATATCCGCGACGGTGTCAATCACCGGGAAGGCGGTGTGGTGGCTCAGGCTACGGCTGATGAAATCGGTGAAGTCAGAATGGAGCTTCCTCCTGGAATGTATACGGCGGAAGTGGTAAAGCAGGGGTATGACAATACCTATTACAACTTTGCAGCCAGACCGGGGATCGATGTGGTTCGGATTAATGCTTCGCCAAGGCTGGCAGAAGGGGAAGTGCGAATCGTCCTTACCTGGGGAGAAACACCATGGGATTTGGATTCCCATTTGTTTACTCCGTATGACAGTGCATTCGGCGATAATACGTACCATATCTGGTATGGGAATAAAACGGATGCTGTGGGCAACAACCTGGATGTAGATGACACAGACAGTTATGGACCGGAAACTATGACTATCCCGGTTTTGAGGAATGGCCTGTATAAATACTATGTGGCCGACTTTACCAACTGCATCAGAGATAATCCAACTTCTTATGATTTATCTTATTCTGGAGCTATGGTAAACGTATATACCTCGAACGGTTTAACTGCTACGTTTACAGTTCCGGTTAATACGCCAGGAGTAATCTGGGAGGTATTTGAGATTCGGAATGGTTCCATTGTTCCGATTCAGAGATATTATTCCAATATTTCCGATAAATCTTGGTGGCATAATGATAAATAAGGGAGTACGGCTGAATCACCGTTATGTAATCGACCGGGCAGTAGGGGAAGGCGGAGGAGGAGTTGTTTACCGGGCCTTTGACAGCAATCTTCAAAATTATGTGGTAGTAAAGCAGATTAAGGAATCAGCCGCGTCCCTGCTTGAAAGCAGGGCAGAAGCGGATATTCTCAAGGGGTTAAAGCATGAAAATCTGCCGAAAGTACTGGACTTTTTTGAGGATCACGGAAAGATTTTTACGGTTATTGATTTTATAGAGGGAACCAGCCTGGCTGAGGCTTTAAAAAGGCGGGGCTGGTTTTCTCAAAAGGAAGTCCTTTTCTGGGCCAGGCAGCTTTCCAGAGCGTTAGCATATCTTCACAGCCAAAGAGAACCGATTATCCACAGTGACATTAAGCCAGGGAATATTATGTGGAATGAAAGGACCGGAGCAGTCTGCCTGATTGATTTTAATATCTCTCTGGCATTCCACAAAGGTCAAAAAAGCGTTACCTGGCTCAGCGGCGGCTATTCTCCTCCGGAGCAGTTCCGGAATATGGAGCAGTACTGCGGTTATTTGGAAAAGATACTGGCAGGCCCTACCAGGCACAGCCAGGCGCCGGGCGGATCCGGGCAGGCATCGGGAATCGGGATGACAGGAACGCCCACAAAGATTTTTAACCGCCAGGCATTTGCAAACCTGGAGCCAATGATTAATAACAGGATTGACGAGCGGTCAGATATCTACAGCTTTGGCGCAACCTTATACCATTTGCTTACAGGAAGAAAGCCGGATATTAACTTCTTAAATATTGTTCCGATTTCAGCATATTCCATTCCATTAAGTGAAGGCTTGGTTCATATTATTGAAAAATGCATGGAGCTTTCTCCTGAACGGCGTTACCAAAATGGGATGGAGTTAAGCCAGGCTTTTGAGCATATTTATGAATTAGATTCAGAATACCGGAGATTTTGGAAAAAGAGGTTTTGGGGAAATGTGATTTCCTCAGCCATGATAGCCGGGGGACTTCTCCTTGCCGGGGCAGGCGTTTGGGTAAAAGGCCGGGAAGGGCAGATACAGTATCAGGCTTATATGCAGGAAGCAGAACAGCTTTTAGAAGATGGGGAAGAGGAAAAAGCATTAGAATTAATTGGAAAAGCCAAAAATCTGGTAAAAAACAGAGCAGATGCGGATGCACTGGAACTGCTTTTGCTGTACCAGAAAGGGGAATATGATTCCTGCATCCGCCAGGGTCTTGGAATGCTTGGAGAAAAGCAGTATCAGATAAAAGGAACGGATGACCGTCAAAAGCTGGGAAGCATTTACCATATTATGGGAAATGCTTTTCTGGAACAGGATCAGGAAGAAGAGGCTGTCTATTATTTAGAGGAGGCTTTGGAATACGAAGAAGAGAATCCCCATTTGTTTCGGGATTATGCCATAGCACTTGCCAGATGCGGTCGGATCGATACTGCCAAAGAGGCATTAGAGCAGGCCGGAAGCCTGGATTTGGATGCAGATTCCATCACGTTTGCATCAGGGGAAATCAGCTATGCCCAAAGAGATTACCTAAGTGCCCAAAAGCAATTGTCTGAAATGATTGAAAGGACACAAGATACACAGCTTAGAGAGCGGGCAATATTGCTGCTGAACCAGATGTATGTGCAGTGCGGACCGGAATATTTGAATACGGCAATCCATATGCTGGAAAATGAATCTTCGAAATCAGAAGGCAATTCGAAGAAAAGGCTTATGGAAGCGCTGGCAGAGGATTATTTGATCCGGGGCAAAGAAGCCGGATCGGAAGAAGACCGGGTACGGGCTTTAAATCAATACATAGCCCTATATAATATGGGAGATCGCACTCTGCGGGTTATGGGAAATATCGGGATTCTTTACCGGGAAACAGGAAAAATACAAGAGGCTCAAACTATGGCAGAACTTTTGTTAGAGCAGTATCCAAAAGACTATCAGGGACATAAGCTTTTGGCATTTTTGGAGTTGGATAAACAGCAGAAAAAGGAAAATAGCCAGAGGAATTATGACAACTTCCGTATTTGCTACGAAAATGCGAAAAAGCTGTATGAAAAGCAAAAACAGCAGGAGGATGAGGAAATGGAACTGTTAAGGCAGATGTATGAAGATCTGGCTGCAGGCGGCTGGTATGAAGGGCTGAGGGAATGAATATAAGTGCAGGAATCATTCTGATAAGCGCCGGAGTCCTGCTTTCTTTTACAGGAATGATTCGGCTGATTCTGTTTTTTGCTTTGGGGGATAAGAAAAAGCGGCAGATGGAGCGGCGGATGAATGAAAAATACTAAATAGCAGCAAAAGAGAAAGTGTGAGAGGGAATGATGAAAAAGTTTTGTGGGGCAGTGCTGATTAGCTGTTTTTTGCTTACCGGATGCAGTGCGGTTAACGATTTCAGAGTAAGCAGACAGCTTGATTTGGGCCAGCAGTACCTGATTGACTTGGAGTATGACAAGGCTATGCTGGCATATTCTAAGGCCCTTCAGATTGAGCCTAAGGAAATGGAAGCCTATAAAGGCTTGTCTGATGTATATACAGCTCAGGATGAAGTTGACAGTTCTATCAATGTACTGAAAAAAGGTCTTGCAGTAGCAGAAGATATGTCTTCATCGGAAAAAGATGCTGATACGAATGCCGTAATCCGCAGAATGAATACTCAGATCGTTACCCAGTTGACCGATTTGGGTGATGAGGCATTTAAAAAGGAAGATTACGATACAGCAGTAAAGTATTATAAGGATTTGATTATTTACGACCAGGAGGAAGAGGATTCTTACCTGAAGCTTTCCGGAGCCTATGAGGCAATGGGGGATTTAGAGCAGGCGCTGGAGGTGCTGAATGATGCAGAGGTTACAGCCCGCCGGCTGACAGAGGAAATTGAACGTCTGACTGTCCGCTATGAAATTAAGAAGGAGTATGAGGAGCTTTTAGCCAGGCTGTCTTCTATGATACAGGCGAATGATGGGGAGCTGGCAAAAGAGGTGCTTTTGACACAGGAGTTTCTGGATCTGGTAGCAAAGCTGGAAGAACCTTTGATTATGCAGCAGTCAAGTGAACAGTATACGGTGGTATACCCCAACGGTTACGTATATTTGGGGCAGATGAAAGATAAGAAACGGGATGGTTATGGGAATTATTATACAAATAATCTGGAGCGCTATGTAGTGTATGCCGGAGAGTGGCTGGAGGATAAACCGAACGGAAATGGCCGGATCGATACGGTTGTATATACAAACCAAAGTACGCATTCTCCTAATTATTTTGGAACCGGATTTTTTACAGACGGTATCTCAGAGGGGGATTTTAATTTTTCAGTTTATTATCAAAATGGAAACCGGTATGATTATTTGTTTTCCAATGTAAACGGAATCCCTCCACGATTAGAACGGAAAAATGGGAAAAATCTGGTCGGCTATTCAATTTCAGATGGAAGTCATTATTTTTTGATGTCAGACAGCAGCATTTTTGCCGTGCCTAATTTTGAAACGGAAGGATACAACAGCATATTTACCAATACATTGAATACTCGTGGGAATTAGTTGTTACATGCCCTGTGAACAGCAGTTAATTTAAAGGGAGATAAATTGACAAAAAATTCTATTCTGTATATAATGAATGAGTATATTTAATGAATAAACTGTACAATTTCAGCTAATGTTTAAGGAGGATAAAATGGCAGTTATAAGATGCAGCAAAGGGCATTATTATGATGATACAAAATTTTCACAGTGTCCCCACTGTGGCGTATTACCGGCTGCTGAACCAGAAAAACCGGAAAAACCAAAACGGTTCAGCTTCTTCCGCAAGGATAAGGAAGCTCCGCCTCAAAAAGCAGAGGCTCCAGTAATTCCAGCAGTTCCAAGCAGCGGTGCGGCATCTTTGGACTATGATGATCGAACCGTCGGTTTGCCGCAAATGCCGGGAGGAGGGATAGAAAGCGATGATCGAACCATAGCCTTTAGCCAGAGCACAGAAGGCGGCTACGGAGATGACGACAACCAAACCATAGCCTTTAGCCAGAGCACAGGAGGCAGTTTCGGAGATGACGACAACCAAACCATAGCCTTTAGCCAGAGTACAGGAGGCGGTTTCATAGATGATGATAACCGAACGATAGCATTTTCCCACACACCGTCAGCAGGGGTAAGCGAAGACGACAACCGAACGATAGCATTTTCCCACACACCGTCAGCAGGGGTAAGCGAAGACGATAACCGGACGATAGCATTCTCCCACACACCGTCAGCAGGGGTAAGCGAAGACGATAACCGAACAATAGCATTCTCCCACACACCGTCAGCAGGGGTAAGCGAAGACGATAACCGAACGATAGCATTTTCCCACACACCGTCAGCGGGGGTAAATGAGGATGACAACCGAACAATAGCGTTTTCCCACAGCAGCGGACAAACCGGCAGAAGTTCAAACGTTTCTTCGGTAACGAAAACAGAAACTGCTAAAGAAGTATCTTCGCTGATGCCTGAAAAGCAAACAGAGCCGTTACACCAGAAAACCTCTGGAAATTCTTCCTCTTCCGTGGCTTCCGGAATAAAACAGCAGGATTCTGCAGAAGAAAGATTGCCGCTATCTCCAGAACAATATGTGGCTGGGTGGCTGGTATGTGTAAAGGGAGAAGGAAAAGGCAGGGACTATCGGCTATATAAAGGCTTTAACCGAATGGGCTGCCAGGGGAATATGGATATTTTGCTTCCCAAAGAATTAAAAGACACCGTATGTGCTATTGTATACGATGACAGAAGCAATCGTTTTTATATGGTGCAGCAGACAGGCCAGCCTGTTTATTTAAATGAAGCGGAAGTTCAAAAGCCTGCAGAACTCCAGACAGGGGATCGGATTCAGGCAGGAGAATCCGAATTTGAATTTATAGCATTCTGCCGGGAAGGAAGAGTATGGGAATCTTAAAAACCGGGACTTCACAGGGAGGTTATGGATAATGAATTTAAAGCGTTGTGTCAATGGGCATTATTACGATTCAGATAAATATGCGGAATGCCCCCGCTGCGGCAGCCGGGACGTATCGGTTCTGAACACTGCCAAAAGCCAAAAGAAGCCGGAAGAGGCGGCAGTCAAAATGTCCCAACCAGTTTCTCGGCCGAAAAAATGGCTTACAGGCTGGCTGGTATGCATCAAAGGTGAGCTGTCAGGAAATATATATGAATTAAAAAAGGGAAAAACTACCATTGGCGGTACAGACGGACAGGACATTAATCTGGCTTCAGATGCCAAGGTGGCAAAAAGCTGTCAGGCTGTGATCGAATATAATCCGGAAACCAGGCGATTTTTGGCCAGCGCAGGGGATTCAAGAGAACTGTCTTATGTAAATGGGCAGATGGTATTGTTTGATCTGGAACTGCATAACCGGGATATCCTGCAGGTGGGGGAGGAATCGTTTCTGTTTATCCCTCTGTGCGGAGAAGACTTTGCCTGGGAAGAAGAAAGCAGTCAGGAATCATAATAAATAAAAGGGACGTATCAGAAACAGGCGCCCGGGGAAAGGAGCAAAGATATGTTTTGCACAAGTTGCGGAGGACAAATAAGAGATGAGGCAAAATTCTGCATTTATTGCGGAGCTCCTCAAAAGGCAAAAACGAATTATAATGATTCACAAGAACAGTCCTATCAGGATGAAAGCCAGTTTGGGCAGGTGGATGACTGGTCTTCCCAGGACGGTGACTGGACAGAAGCTGACAGTCAAAGCAGTTTTCAGGAAGGAGAGTCCTATGATACAGAACCGGCAGCTTCCGGGCTGCTTGTGCTTCAGGATATGAATAACAGCGATAATGTATATGCCTGCGATTTAGGAACATCTGCTGTATTAGGACGGGATAAGGCATCTTGTACCATGGTAATCGAGGGGGATCGTTCAGTGTCAAGAAGGCACTGCAGTTTTTACCGGAAAGGAAATGCCTGCTATGTGGAAGATTTAAAATCCTTTAACCATACGCTGTTAAATGGTGTGGCGATTGAGGAACCAAAGGAAATTCAGGTAGGCGACAGGCTGACTTTAGGGGCAGTAGAACTGATGGTAGCAGAGTGTGATTTAAGCCAGTAAGAAAATAAAAGGCTACAAAGGAGGAAATGGTATGGTATGCCCGAAATGTGGAAGTGCATTGGAAGAAGGGGCTGTATTTTGCGGAAATTGCGGAACAAGGATGGATGATGGTCCGCAGCCGGAAGCAGCCAGCCCTGCAGGTGACGTGATATTCTGCCCCAATTGCGGGAAACGCCTTTCAGCAGATGATGTGTTTTGTGATGAGTGCGGCTGTAATCTGGCAGGAGGAAAAACCGGCGGTTTAAAAGGATTTTTATCTTCTCTTAAGACCTCCAAGATGCGGTTTATTATTCCGGCTTGCATTGCCGGAGCGCTGGTAGTTGGCGGCGGAGCATTTGCTGCAATGAATCTTATGGGCGGGAAGTCAGATATTCCAACAAAATTAGTATATTTTAAAGATGAAGCCATGATGCTGGTAGACTTAAAAAAACGCAAGTCCAAGCCAGTGGAGGTAACAGACTCTTTTAGCAGAAACTACATATTTACAGGAGCTGTGTCTGGAAAATACATAAGCAAAGATGGAAAATATGTTATTTATAGAGAAGACTATGACGGCGATACCTGCGATTTGTTTATAGCTAAAATTTCCAAGCTAAAAGATGCAAAACGGATTGATACAAATGTTAGTTCCTTTACCTTACTGGATAACAATACAGTTTTGTATAAAAAGAAAAGCGCCCTTTACTATTATGATGGAAAGGAATCGAAACGGCTTGCAAAAGATGTGCAGCGCTACGGTCTGGATGAAAGCCAGAAGAACTTTTACTGGTCAGAATTAGACAGGGACGAAACGACATATTACTATCAGGATCTTGCTCAGAAGAAGGATGCCATAAAACTGGAAGACGACGTGGATTCGTTTTATTCAGAAAAGGATTTGAAGAATTTTTATGGCTTAAAGGGAGATAAGCTGTACCGGATTGATCAGACCGGTAACCGGGAGAAGATCGCTACGGATATTGAAACGATTTTGTCCTTTAACCGGGAAACCGGAATGTTTTATTACACGAAGCTGGATACCATTTCAGTTCCTTACGGATCACTTGTTTACGATGATACCGGATCCGGAATAGAAGAAAGGCAGCAGCAAAGGCTGGATGAAGAAGAATTTGAATACGAAGTCCAGTCCTTGTATCTGTTTGACGGCAAAGAGGAGCAGTTAATATCGGAACGCTTCAGCAATATGATGGCAGTATCGGTTTCGGAAGCAGGCCAATATTTTCTTTTCATGGAAGATCCTGATTTAGAAACAGTAGAAGCCCCTTGGTCAGAAATGCAAAATAGTTCCTGGGGTTCCTGCATTAACAGGGCGATTAATCAAGAGCGAATGTTGGTATTGGCATCCGGCTCCCAAAAGATTGGGGAGTTTGAAGACCTGGATTCTATCAGTGAAGCGCAGTTTTATCCGGATTTTGGAAAACTCTATCTGTCTACACAAGATGAAGAGGATATAACCATTTGGGTTGCTTCTCTGTCAGGGAATGGCGCTGGTACGCTGACTGAGTACGACGAAGGAGAAGGAATTCAGCTTCTGTCAGCAGATGAGAACGGGCTTTATTATCTGAAAGACTACGAAGATGAAAGCGGAGATCTGTATTATAATAAAAAGGAAATTGTAAGAGATGTGATCTCTGCAGCAACGGTAAATGATAACGGGCTGGTAGCCATAGCTTCGGACTACGACGATCGGGATTACACCGTTACGCTTACAATTTGGAATGGGAAAAAAGAAATTCCGGTTGCGGAAGATGTGGCTTATGGAGATTCTGCTAAGGATGATACCTTTGTCCTGCTGACCAATTATAACCACAACAGAGAAGAAGGCGATCTGATGTATTTTGATGGAAAAAATCTTCGGAAGCTGGATGAGGATGTAAGCGGATTTGTGAGAAGAGAAGAGCTTGGCTTGTATTAGCGTTATAAAATCAGGCAACTGCTTATCATAAAAGGAGAATTCATTATGGCGATGGATATTAAACAAGGGCTTTCAAGGCAGCTTACAAAAATAAATATGAAAACTTCTGC
Source organism: Lachnospiraceae bacterium (assembly GCA_022796475.1). Lineage (GTDB taxonomy): Bacteria > Bacillota > Clostridia > Lachnospirales > Lachnospiraceae > Caccovicinus. Next base: position 18,404 of record JAAWIS010000044.1, read on the forward strand.
TTTTATGGAGGAGAATAAGATTAAAACATATATAGCTACTTTGGAAAGCGATATTGTAAATTTAAAAAGCCAAAGCGGTGAGCTTGGTTATAATCTGTGGCTGGATAATAAATTTGACGTTGAAAAATTAATTCCTCTTTATAAGGAAATTGCGGAAAAATACCAGTTAATCCAGGAACAGGAAAAACTGATGAAAGAGCTGGAAGAAAGAAACAGGCAGGTATTAGGCGGAGGAACCCAGCAGGCGCCTGTGCCTGGCCAGACCGGTGGGAATGTGTGCCGCCAGTGTGGAGAGGTCTGCCCGCAGAATGTGAATTTCTGTAAAAAGTGCGGGGCAAAGCTTCGGTAGACATGGGTAAGATCCTGCAATTGGTTCAGGGGCCGGAACAGGCCGGTAAGAAGTATCATTACGATAGTTAAGCGCAAAGCGCAGACTATGATAAAGGTTCAAATTTAGAACCGTACAGTTTATATTCAGGAGGGAAAAGTATGATATGTACAAAGTGTGGCCATAACAATGTGAATGAAGCAAGATTCTGTGAGGAATGCGGCAACATGCTTTCAGGAGGGGCGCCGGCACCGCAGCAGCCGGTTTATACACCGCCGCAGCAGAACTATTCTCAGCCTTATGCACAGCCGTCGTTTGCACCGCAGCCGGAAAAGAAAGGGGTAGGCTTTGCCGTAACTTCTATGGTCTGTGGAATCCTGTCATTGGTGCTGTCCTGCTGTATTCCGTATGTGCCCTTTATCCTGGCACTTGTAGGCCTGGTTTTAGGTGCGGTATCTCTTCATGGGCACCGGGGAGGAAAAGGAATGGCAATTGCTGGCTTGGTAATGTCCATTATTTCTCTGATTCCTGCTGTCATCGTTATTATTATGGGTGCAAGCTTGTTTGCTGCTTTAGGGCTGTAACGCACAAGGCAGCAGAGGCAGGGGTCCGGACATATGATGGAAAACTTTGACCAAAAGACAGAAAACGGATGCTATGCCGCCTTGAATGCAGGTTTGCTTTTGCTTTTGGCTTCCGCCGGGCTGGTGATGAAATTTCAAGTAGATCTTCATACGGCGATTCCTACTTGTTTTTTCTACCGGCTTACCGGATATTACTGTCCGGGATGCGGCGGAACCAGGGCATTAGTAGCATTGCTTCAACTGCATATTTTGCAGAGCTTACGATGCCATCCGTTGGTTGTTTATACGGCGGCAGTCCTTGGAGCATTTTGGATTAGCAAGACGCTGGAAATCATAGCCGGAAAACGGTTTCGCGGGATGGGGCTGAAACCGGTTTACCTGTACATCGCCATGGCAATTGTGATCATCCAGTGGATAATAAAAAATAGTTTACTGTACGCCAGGGGTATTGGTATTGAGAATGTTTTTTAGGAAGGACTTTGCAGAGGTTGGATGCAATCCCCGCAGGGTTCTTTTTCTATCAGATTAAGATTTTATTGATATTCCTAAGGTTTCAAGGTATAATTTTTTTATTGCCAGAGGTATTTTGAGTTGTTTCATTAACGATTAATGCAAATTGAAACCTTTTCTTTCAACAGATGCTGATTGTAACGGAAGGGATAAATGTATGATTCTATATGATTTACTAAGTAATGAAGGCGACAGAGAAAATAATGAAGACAGTGTAGGGATGTATCAAAACGGACAGGAATACTGTTTTGTCCTTGCCGATGGCTTAGGGGGCCATGGAAAAGGAGAAGTGGCTTCCCGTCTGGCTGTGGAAACTTGTATTAATATTTTTGCTCAAAAGGGCGGAGGCGGGGAACTGTTAGATCAGTCCTTTTGTCAGGCACAGCAGGCGATTTTAGAAGGACAGAGGGAAGATCATCATGCCCAGGATATGAAAACGACTCTGGTAGTAATGCATGTGGGAGAACAAGAAATTCAGTGGGGCCATATTGGTGACAGCAGGCTTTACTATTTTAAAAATAAAAAACTGGTGCAGCATACCCTTGATCACAGCGTGCCACAAATGCTGGTTGCGGCAGGACAGATTAAGGAAAAGCAAATCCGCAACCATCCAGATCGGAACCGGCTTCTGCGGGTATTGGGAATTGACTGGGATACGCCTAAATACCAGATTGCAGATGCCATTGCCCGGGAGAAAAACCAGGCGTTCTTGCTTTGCAGTGATGGTTTTTGGGAACTGATAGAGGAAAAGAAGATGCAGCACTGTTTAAAGAAAGCAAAAACGCCGGAGCAATGGCTAAAGCTGATGGAAGAGATTGTGCTGAAAAATGGTCAGGGGAAAAATATGGACAATTATTCTGCCGTAGCCCTTTGGCTGGATTAGAAATGGGGTGAAGCATGAATAATATCATAAGGGAACAGCAGAAAGGGAACCTGCAGTTTGAAATCGGCGCCAGCAGTATTATTGGCGGCAGAAATTATCAGCAGGATTTCGGATATATCTATACCAGCAGTCAGGAGGCAGTAGCCGTAATATGCGATGGTATGGGAGGCATGGAAGGCGGGGAGCGGGCCAGCAGAAGGGCAGTAGAAATATTTTCAGAAGATCTTCTTGAGCAAAAGCCGGAGGAAAATATTCCTGGCTTTTTAATACGGGAAGCAAAGCGGATGGACAGCGAAGTAGCCGAATTAAAAGATAGTGAAGGAAAACCTTTAAAAAGCGGAACAACGCTGGCAGCAGTTTTCTGCAGAGGGAATCAAATGGATTGGGTTTCTGTAGGTGACAGTAAAATTTACCTGATTCAGGGAGAAAAGATTACTCCGCTGAACATCGAACATAATTACCGCCAGATGCTGAAAGAACAGTTAGAGGCAGGGCAGATCACCCAAAGATTCTATGAAAAAGAAGAAAAAACCCGGCAGGCAGAAGCATTAACCAGTTTTATCGGCATGGGCCATGTAAGCTTAATTGACTGGGGAAAGACGCCGTGCAGGCTGAACCCAGGCGATATTGTAATGCTTTGCAGCGACGGGATCTACAAAAGTATTGATGATTATCAAATTTTAGGAATGATCCGTGACAATGATTTAGACATGGAGATTGCCGCTGATCGGATGGCAGCTATGGCGCTGCGATACGGAGGAAAAAGACAGGATAATACGACAGTTATACTAATGAAATACGGGGAAAAGTAGGAGGAAGCAGTGATGATTCGTTGTCTGAACTGTATGAAAACGTTTGATGAGCAGTTTGGCGTGTGCCCCCACTGTGGCTTTATGCCGGGGACGCCGCCGAAAGAAGCCTATCATCTTTATCCGGGAACAGTGCTGAACGGGCATTACATTATCGGAACTACAGTAGGTTTTGGCGGTTTCGGTATTACATATCGGGCTTGGGACAAAGTGCTGGATAAAATGGTTGCCATTAAGGAGTTTTATCCAAATGGAATTGTAAATCGTGTTCCGGGAGAGAAAGCGGTTATTATCTATTCCGGAAACCGGGCGGATGAGTTTTTGAACGGCAAAATTCGTTTCCTGGCAGAGGCCCGGAACATGGCGCGGTTTAATACGCATCCGAACATTGTAAATGTCTATGAATTTTTTGAGGAAAATAACACGGCATATATAGCCATGGAGTTTTTGGATGGCATGTCGTATAAGCAATATATTGCAGCAAATAATGGCCGGATAGACTGTCAGACTGCTGTTAACGTGGTGCTTTCCGTAACGGATGCCCTACGTGAAATCCATAAAGTAAAGATTATCCACAGAGATATCAGTCCGGATAATATCTTTATGGTTCCAGTGGAACCAGGGGCCGCAAATTATAAAGTAAAATTGATTGACTTTGGCGCTGCCAGATTTTCCAGCGGAGAGGAAGAAAAAACCTTATCTATTATTTTAAAACCAGGTTATGCGCCGCCGGAACAGTACCGGAGCCGAAGTAAGCAGGGGCCCTGGACCGATATTTATGCGGTGGGAGCCGTTCTGTATCGCTCAGTTACGGGGCGGATGCCGGAAGAATCCGTTAACCGGGTGGTGGAGGATCATCTTCCGCCTCCAAATGCCCTGGTTCCGGAGATCCCCCAGTATTTAAGCGATACGATTATGCGGGCCATGGCCTTGAGCCAGGAACTGCGGTTTCAAAATGTGGATCAGTTCCAGGCAGCACTGCGGAATCAAACACGGGTTCGGGATGTGCAGGCAGAGCTGAAGAGGAGAAAAAAAATTCGGGGAATCAGTATCGCCCTGATTATACTGGGACTTTCCGGGGCAGGTCTGGGATGCCGTATGATTTATGTGGGAAAACAGAAAGCCCTGTATAATGTGCAGGCAAATGTTTCTTTGCTGATGCCTGATGTAAACGGAGCTAAGGAAGAAGAGGTGAAAGCTGCCGGAGCCTTGGGGGCAAAGGATGGGGAAGCCAGGCAGATTGAACTGGAAGATTCCCGGGAAATGGCTGATCGGATGCTGGAGGAATACGAAACAAATTTTCAGAAAGTGGAGCTGGACAGCCAGATTTACGATTCTGTGGAAGAATACCCTGAATTTTTGGCAGAAAGCCTGGAGGAAGGAAATCCTCCCTTTGTTTTTGAAACCAGCGGGATAACGGCAGAAGATAAGGAAATATGGGATCAGATGGGGACGCTGGATACCTGCTACCAGATGCTGGATACAAAACAGTATTATTTTATGGATACAAAAGAGTTTAAGGATTATTTTACAGCAGAAAAAAAGCAGCTTCCGGTATCTTTCTGTGCTCCGGTTTTATACGTGAATATCCATATGGTGGATTCATCCAGCCTTCCAGAGGATTTTACCAGCTTAGAACAGTTGGAACTGGATGGGGAGCTTAGCGTTTGTGTCAGCGCAAGAGATCGGGCAATGTATCGAAATGCTTTTGATGTATCAGAAAGTGAAGAGGCTTTCCAGCCAGCGGCAGCAGGGGAAAAAGGATATGAGCCATTTTTAAAGCGGGAAGCAGCGTACTATTTAGGAAGCACAGAAGACTATGAGGCAATACGCGCCGGACTGGGAGGAATCTATCAGATGACAGTTCTGGAAACCTTGCAGAGGAATGGAGCCGTAAAGGGGCGTTTTACCCATCTGTGGAGTATCCACAGCAACCTAAAAGGGGATGATAAAAAAGCTGCTGACAGTCTGGTTTATTACCTGGCAGGAGAAAGCGCTCAGGATGTATTTAACCTTCAGGCAGGCAACGGTCTTTCCCTAAATAAAAATATGTTGGAAACTTATGTACAGGGCAACGATGAATTTCAGCAGATTGCAGAAAGCCTGGAATTCCTGACGATGGAATATGGAGAGGTACCAGAATCATGAGGCGATGCTTAAAATGTATGGAAGAATATCTGGATCGGTATGAAAATACTTGTCCCCACTGCGGTTTTACAGAAGGGGCAGGGGAAAGCGAAGAATTCTTCATCCGGTCGGGAAGTATACTTCAGGGGCGCTATATCGTAGGGATTGTTCTGAAAGCCAGAAGCAGCGATATTATTTATATTGGCTGGGATGCGTTGTTTGAGCGGAAGGTACAGATTCAGGAATATTATCCCAAAGACTGGGCCTGCCGGAAAGAAGGGCTATATGTGGAAGCTCTTCCTTCCCAAAGTGAGCAGTATCAAGAGGGACTGGAACAGTTTTATGCCCGAAGCCGGGAGCTTTTAAGATTATATCAGGAAAACGATATTATTACTTATTACGCCAGTTTTCAGGAAAATGGAACAGCCTATGGCGTGATGGAATACCAGAAGCGGCAGACTCTTGGCCAATGGCTTCAGGGAAGAACATTAAAAGAAGAAGAAGCTATGGATTTTTTGCGAAAGGCGGCAGATGCAGTAGAAAAAGTGCATCAGGCAGGAGGCTGGCACGGGATGCCGGGCATCGATACCTTCTGGGTGACTTCAGAAAGAAATTTGATTCTGAAAGATTTCGGAGGATGGCAGCATACAGAAACCTTACGGGAAGGACAAAAGAATAAAGGTCAGGCATTAGAAGAAACTGGGGCATGCGAAGATAATTACGGTCTGGCAAAGCTTTTTTGCAGGATGATTACAGGCCGGGAAATCCTGGACGCTCAAATGCTGGATGAAATGCTGGCTTCTAATAAGAAGATGATTTCAAAGTCTGCCGGAAATGCGCTAAGGAATGCATTGTCCTATAAAACAATAGATACAGCCAAGTTCAGGGAAGAAATAGAAAAACTGTCAGAAAAGAATCCAACAGCTTCTATCCCGGTTCTGTGGATAGCAGGCGGAATCGCCAGCTTAGCTGTTTTGGCGGCTGCCGGATTCTTTTTGGCATACTTTTTCTTGTAATATTTAAGAAAGCTTAGCTTTTCAGCGTCAGGCAGTGTAAAGTGTGGCTGCAAAGCGGCATCTGCCACTGACGCTTTCTGTACATCCTTGAAACGCTCACAGAAGATTACTTTTCTTATTATTGTGGTGATCGGGAGGATTTAGGGATTTTATGTGGCGGATGAATAAAGGATTTTAAAAAGAAAATAGAAATACAGAGGGATGCTATGAAACAATTATGTATGGGATGTATGAAGGAGTATGATGATCAGTTTGACATCTGCCCATATTGCGGCTATGCAGTGAACACGCCGCCAAAACAGTCGTACCATATCCGGCCGGGTTCTATGCTGCAGCAGCGCTACATCGTAGGCAAGGTGCTGGGATACGGAGGATTTGGCATTACGTATGTAGGCTGGGATAAACTAATGGAGCGGAAGGTAGCAATTAAGGAGTATCTTCCAAGTGAATTTGCTACCCGTATGCCTACTCAGCAGAAAGTTACCGTTTATTCCGGCGATAAGGCGGAGCAGTTTAGGGAGGGGCTTTTAAAAACGCTGGAGGAAGCAAAACGGCTGGCAAAATTTGAATCCGTTCCAGGAATTGTACAGATTTATGACTGCTTTGAGGCCAACGGAACCTCTTATATTGTGATGGAATTTCTGGAAGGAATGCCGTTAAAGCGATATCTGGAAGAACAAGGGAAAATGCCGCCGGAACAGGCAGTTCCTATTATTCTCCAGGTAGCAAACGCTATGGAAGCAGTTCACAAAACCGGGATTCTGCACCGTGATATTGCACCAGATAATATTTATATTTTAAATCCAGGGGAAACCGATACCCTGCAGGTAAAGCTTCTGGATTTTGGAGCTGCCCGGTATGCCACAACAAAGCACAGCAAGAGTCTTTCCGTCATCATTAAACCAGGCTATGCGCCAGAGGAGCAGTACCGCAGCAGAGGTGATCAGGGAACCTGGACAGACGTGTATGCTCTGGCCGCTACACTGTATAAGATGCTTACAGGGATAACGCCGGAAGATGCTATGGAGAGAAGTGTAAAAGACGACTTAAAGAAACCATCTAAACTGGGAGTTAAGATCGCAAAACCTATGGAAACGGCGCTGATGAATGCTCTTCATGTAAAGATTCAGGATCGTACCCAGACCATGGATGAATTTGCGAAAGAACTGATGGCGGCAGAAGTAAAAGAGCGCTCCATTACCAAGACGAAAAATGACGTAGGAAAATTGCCCCGGTGGATTTTTGCAGTGGCCGGCTTAGGTGTCAGCGCGGTAGCAGTAGTTGCTGCACTTATGATTACAGGTGTAATCCAGTTTGGCCTTACATCGGGGAAAAGCCAGTTGGAAGAGGATATGGTCCGGGTTCCCAATGTTGTAAATAAAGAAGCGGATGCGGCAGAAGCAGTTTTGAATGAAAAAGAGCTTGGCATGTCCAGGGATAAGATGGTATACTCGAATGAGATTCCCCAAAATATGATTTCTTACCAGGCGATTAAGGAAAATACAGCAGTTCCTGTTAATTCTGTAGTGGTTGTGGAAATCAGTATGGGAAAGGAAAAGAAAGTGCTTCCGGCTGTTACAGGCCTTCAGAAAGAAGAAGCTGAGAAGCTTTTGAAGGAAGCGGGATTTACAAATATTAAAGTGAAAGAAAGCCAAGAAGAAGGTGTTTATCTTGCTGTTTTAGACATAAGCGAAAAGCAGGGGGATAACGTGGAACTGGATAAGGAGATTACCATTACCGTTTGTATGAATAAAACGGGAGGAGATCCTTCTGTTCAGGTAGAAGTTCCGGATGTAGAGGGCATGGGACGGGAAGAGGCCCAGAAGGCCCTTACAGATGCAGACTTCCGCATTAACTGGGTAGAAGAAACCAGTGATGAACCGGTGGGAACTGTTTTAGGACAGGATCCGGAGGCTGGCAAAAATGCGAATAAGAATTCTTATATTACTGTCCGTGTCAGCAGCGGTGCAGAGAAAATATATATGAAGAATGTGCAGCTTATGTCAGAGGCAGAGGCACGGCAGACCATTGAAGATCTTGGCCTTACAGTGGGAACTGTCAGAAGGGCTTACAGCGATTCCATAGCAGAGGGAAAAGTAATTTCCCAAAGCGTTGCCCAGGATGCGGAAGTGAAAAGGGGCGATCGGGTTGATTTAACGATCAGCCAGGGAAGGGATCCAGCCAGATCGAATTCTGGAGGACAGACCCAGCCGCAGACCCAGCCACGAACAACAGCGCCTCCGGTAACGCCGGCGCCAACGCCGCCGCCAACCACCCCGGCGCCGACGCCGCCGCCAACGGAACCGCCGACCACCCCGGCGCCAACGCCGCCGCCAACCACCCCGGCGCCGACGCCGCCGCCAACCACGCAGGCGCCTGCAACTACCGGCGGAGCAGAAGGAATTCCTACATTTGCGCCCTATGTTCCTATGGGGTAACAGGAGCATTCACAAAGCTCTTTATATAAAAGTACTCTCGGAAGCTGATGTGTTCGGATTTGCGGGATAGTTTTAGACCACATGTGGAATTGATACGGCATACATAAAATATGCAGTTCTAATTTATCTGCACCTGGGAAATCAATCTCAAAGAGAGGAACAGAAACGTTCTGAGAGTACTCATAAAAGAATAGGAGGAAATTAATAATGAAAAAGAAATTTATGATTGCAGCAGCAACAGTAGCCTTATCAATCTGCGGAGCAGTTCCTGCTCTGGCAGCAGGCTGGGAAAGTGACAGTACAGGCTGGTACTATGTGTTTGAAAGCGGAAATCGTGCGATTAACGGCTGGAGAACGATCAATGGCACAGACTATTATTTTGATTCTAGTGGTTATATGGTAACAGGCTGGTGCATGGTTGACTATCAGTGGAGATATTTCCGGGCAGACGGAACGATGGCAACGAATGGATGGCAGCAGGATAACGGAAAATGGTATTACTTTGATAACGACGGCAACATGAAAACCGGATGGATGGAGCTGAAAGATAAAACTTATTATTTTAATGAAGACGGCAGCATGGTAATTGGTGCAAAGGAAATCGACGGACAAAATTATTACTTTACAGAAGACGGCTCTGCAAGAAAAGGCGGCGGCACCATGACTCAAGGCGGCGTAAAATACCGCTATAAGGATAAGGTTCTCCAGAGATACAATACCGTTTCCAAAGAATGGGAGCCGGTGCCTGGTGAATTAGAAGCTCTTGGCCTGATTATGGAATCCCTTCGCGATGATTACATTGATAATCATAAATATGCCACGGAAGCTGCTTTTGAAGCGGCAGCGAAACAGCAGCTTGCAAGCTTGTTATCAGAAGAAGAAATCAATGAATTCATCGAAGAGGTGGAACTGGAATTTAATGACATTTATGATGTTGATGAGTTTTAATTGATTTTTTTCGTATCAATTCCTCCATTCTACAAATACTACTTCCAGAAACGGAGAGTACAGTAAAATGGAGGAATTTTTATTATGAAAGCTACAGGTATAGCGAGAAGAATCGATGAATGTGTTATAGTATCGCTAAGGTAAGAAACCAAGGAAAATCGAGGACACTGAAAAAGTAGCCAAGGGTGCCGTTAGGCAGAGCCGGAATGCTTGCTTGTTGGGGATATTGAGATACCTGAGTGATAAGTGAGTGTTCACAAAAAGATGGGACATATATGGAGTTTGTTTCAAATGAAGCAAAAGAACATATGTGGCTCATTTTTTTGTCTAAATCGGGCATATGGTTGAAAGATATTTCCATGTATTACGGTTAAGCAGCGGAGAGTTGTGGAATCATTACTGGGTTTTCTATTATACATATATTGAATAATAGGGGAAGCATAGATTTTATGGCTGGTGATTGGAAGAATGCTGACATTTTCAAATGCTGATTTTGCAACTAAAAATAGTTGCAGTTCACTTGGGAGCTGTGTATAATGATAGTGTTAGGAGGATATGCTATGGGACAAAAAGATAAACTGCTCCAGCGTTTAAAGTCAAAGCCTAAGGATTTTACATTTGACGATGCGGAAACGCTTCTTAGATATTTCGATTATTTTCGATCGAACAAAGGAAAAACCAGCGGTTCCCGTGTTATGTTTATAAATGAACAACATGGAAACATATTGCTCCATAAACCACATCCACAGAAGGAATTAAAAGGCTATCAGATAAAACAACTGATAGAAATTTTAGAACAGGAGGGT
>JAAWIS010000163.1 GCA_022796475.1 Lachnospiraceae bacterium
GGCAGTAAAGGATAACCCAACAGGAGTCCCAGGAAATTCACCAGACTTTGTGTTAGTGACAGCAGCAGGTCCCACTGGCCCGCAAGGTCCAGCCGGAGCGACAGGCCCTGTCGGCCCACAGGGCCCCACCGGCCCAGCAGGCGCTGCGCAGAATATGAAAATCTTGTTTGCTATTAATGAATCAACAAATAAACTAGGAGCTGATCAGCCTTTGACTTTTGAACGAAACCTGACGAGAGTAGGGGAAGCGATTTCCTATTCGCCCACTACAAAAACTTTTGTATTGGAGGAGAACGGACTTTATGAAATTTATTATCATTCCTTGTGTGGTAATGATCCTTCCATAGAAACGAAAAATGTATTATCTCTATACCTGACCAATGAGGGCACTCGGGTTCCAGGAAGTCTAAGTATATTTAGTGATAGTTCATCTGAAGTTTCAGTGCCTATGTCAAGTATAACAATTTTGAATGTCACATCTGCTCCTGCTAATATTGCGTTGATAGCGGGTTATCCAGGGGGATACTTTGGCAACACAACTATGATTATCCGGAAACTGGATTAAAGTGTGTTTGAAGTTTGAAAATCGCGTTCTGTCAGATGCACCTGTACATCTGACGGAACGCAATTTTCAGACACACTCTAAAATGGAAATTTAGAATTTGTCAGCTTTGAATCATAATGAGATTACTTTTTTGGGAACGAAAAAAAGGGATATTTCACCAGAAAGATGAAATATCCCTGAAAGTGTTTTTAAAGCAAAGCGTTTATAAATGAAACCTTACTCTGTCACAGTTGGAAGCCCTTTGCCCAGCCAGCCGGCACCGGATTCTTCACTGCCCATTCCGCCAGCCAGGTTATAAGCTTCATAGCCTAACATGCGCAGAACAGCCAGAGTCTGGGAAGCGGTCTGTCCAGTGTAGCAATATACAACAACAGGTTTGTCTTTTGGAAGCTGTGCTAACTGTTCCTGCATTCCTTTGCCGAAAGGAATATTGATGGCGCCTGCAATATGGCCTTCATCATAATCCTTAGCCTGACGGATGGACAGGATGGTGTAGTCCTCGCTCTCTGCCTCTACCAGCTCGCCTAAGGCGTCTACCGGGAAATTAAAGGAAGAGAAGGTGTTGGAGGTAGCTTCTTTAAAGTAATCGGCAATAGCAGTTTTAATGGCTTCATCTACTTCATAAGTTTCATCCGGAAGTACATTTTCTGTGGTTTCGATGTAGTTCTCAAAGCCTTCTGCCTTGGAGATACCATTATTGTAGCCGCTCTGGATATTGGTAGTGTATTTGCCAGCCATTGCTAACAGGGCAACTGCCTGGGAAGAGGTCTGGCCGCTGTAGCAGTTGATGTACAGCATCACATCATCCGGGATTTTTTCCAGGTTCTCAGCGATGGCAGGACCATAAGGAATGTTAACGGCTCCTTTTAAGTGGCCTTCTGCATACGCATCTGCCTGACGGATATCGATAATCAGCATATCTTCGCCGGCATCCATCTTGGCAAATAAGTCTGCCACATTGATCATGTGTTTGTCTTCCGGAAAATCAGCAAAGTAACTCATCGCAGCTTCGGTAACGGAATCCGTAGAGGAAGCTTCCGTTTCAGCCACTGTTTCGGAAGTTTCACTTTCAGCCTCAGCTTCCGTTTCAGCAGCGGTGGTGGTAGCTGCCGTCTGTGCAGCAGTTGTTTCTGAAACAGTCTTTGTGGCACAGCCGGTGATGGTGCTTCCCAGCAGTGCAGCGGTTAAAATAACAGGCAAGATTTTTTTCATAGTTTCTCCTTCTTTCTTAAATCTGATTGGAAATAATTTCCTGCAATGCGTTTATGACGCATCCTTGGCAGCGGGAGCAGCGGCTCCTGCCGGCATCTCTATCGGGTTGCTGGAATTGGAAGTCCATTCCAGATAAGCGCCGTCGTAAATGCGGATGTTGCGGTAGCCGGCTTCAAAAAGCTGTACGAACACAGGGGCTGCACGCAGAGAAGTCTGGCAGTAAATAATAATTTCCTTTTCCGGAATAATGCCTTCCTGCAGATAGTTAATCTTGGTAATATCTGTAGTTTTAAAGGTCTGGTCACCAGAAAAGAAATTGGTGTTGTAATCCATCATAACAGAGGTAGGAACTTTTCCAGCTTCGTAATATTCCTCCATGCTTCTTACGTCCAGAAGGATTACATTCTCATCAGGTGCATTGACCTGTGACAGAACCTCATCCTGTGTAGCCAGCCAGTTGGAAGTCGGTTCCTGTGCTGCAAAAACTGCTTCTGCAGGAGCAGGTATTTCTGTGCTGGAAGCCAGATTCTGTGCACTTAATGCCTGAAATCCTCCATCTACTACTTTAACGTCCCGATGTCCGTACATGAACAGGGTCCAGAGAAGACGGGAAGCCCCCATTTTGTTGGAATCATAGGCGATTACGGTAGTCGTGTTGGAAATACCGTTGGCCCCCATAACCTTTTCAATTTTCTTTTGGGAGGTCAGCATATTCTTTACCGGAACATTGATCACAATGTCATCGGTAGGGATATTGACCGCACCCTCTACGTGACCTGCAGCATAATCTTCAGCGGAACGGGTATCTACGATGACAACTCCTTCTTTTCCTATGTATCCCGGTAAATCCTTAACGCTTATGATTACCGAAGGCTCTGTCTGCACGAATGTGTGGGAACTGCAGCCAGAGATTCCGAGTGCCATGAGAACGAACGCTAAAAATAATGCAACTTTTTTCGTACACGGGCGCATAAAAAACCCCCTTTCAAATGTGTAATCGTTTGGTGTAGTAATGCGTATCAG
>JAAWIS010000045.1 GCA_022796475.1 Lachnospiraceae bacterium
TGCAGTTGGCTAGACCTTCCGTGCGCCTTCCGGGCGCAAGCAGGTAATAGCCCCTTATAGGGGCAGTGCAAGCCACCGGCTAAGCCGGTGGTCTTGACTGAAAAATCATGGAAAAGATCGGCTGGTTCTGTTAAAAAGATGTAAGAATTTTATATTTGACATGGTGAAAAAGACAAAGAAAATGTCGAATAATGTAGCCAGTTTTCAATAAAACATTGAAAATAATGGAGTAAATTCCCAGGAAAAAACAAGGGACGAATGGAGTAAAGTGCTTGACATAGAAAAATAAATGTAGCATAATATAATATATTTGGGGAGGGGAGGAGTATGAGGTGTGGGCAGTGATGCACCCACTTTTTTTCATGTAAATTTTCCTAGTATAGCCCCATATTATACAGAAGGGAAGGCAGTCGCCTGCTGCAAAGAGTAAGATGCATCCTGTGAGTCGGTATGGATTGTAAATATGCTGGCCAGAACCGGGAGGCATAGTTTATGATAAGCTCTAAATGAATTGGCAAATTAGGTTAGGATGGTCTAGCCGGAAATTTTAGAGGAAGAAAAATTCAGAGAGGAAAGATAATATGTCAGGGATTTATGGAAATGGTGTTGCGTTAACGGAAAAGGTTCTGGATTATTTGTGGGGCCGTCAGTCCGTATCATTGAATAACATTGCAAATGTAGACACCCCGGGGTTTAAGTCGCAGTACATAACATTTGAAGAAGAATTGGGGAAACGGCTGTCTGATGCCAGCAGTAATAAGAAAGCTCCGAAACGTGCTGTGTCTGAGGCCATCGAGGCTTCCCGTTCCCATTTGAACATTACCTGGGACGAATCCAGCAGGCTGGACGGGAATAATGTAGACATGGATCAGGAACAGGTAGAGGTAGTTCGGACTGCTTATGAATACCAGTATATGCTTAGTTCGCTGAATAACGACATTACGCGTTTGCGCAGTGCAGCAAAGTCGTTCTAAAATGGTAACCTGGCACATATAACACACTTTGGAAGAAAATTACGAAAGCAAAGTTTTGTTATCGTTTGATATAAGAAAGAAATTTTAAAATTAAGGAAATAAAACAGGGAGGCAGCAATGGAAGGAGCAGCGTTTATTACACCGATGATGCCATGGAATACCATAGGCAGGCAAGACGAAACTCAGTATACTACAGCCGTAAATGCAGAAGCGTCATTATTTAAGGATGTTTTTAAAAATACAATTAACCAGGTAAAAGAAACTCAGGCGGATGTGGAATATAAGCAATATCTCTTAGCAACAGGGCAATTAGATGATGTTCACACCCTTCCCATAGCAGAGGCTAAGGCCGGGTTAAGTCTGGATGTGCTGATTTCACTGCGTAATAAAACTCTGGAATCTTATAATGAGCTGATTAAAATTAGCGTGTAATTTCTTTGTAGGAATCCCATGGAGAATATGATAAAAGGTTGGATAAAAACGTGGAGAATTTGAAAGAAAGCTGGCAGAACTTACCGGAAAAAACCCGGAAATTGATAAAAATACTTGCGGGAGGAACTGCTGTCATTGCTGTCATTGCCATACTTGCCTTGAACCTTCTTGGAAGAAATGTGGATTACAGCACATTATTTACGGGATTGACTCAAGAAGAGGCTCAGCAGGTAGTTAGCCTGCTTCAGGATGAGGGGATTGATTACCGTTATAATAACAGCGACGGGGCGATACGGGTTCCGGAAGCAGCGGTTGATCAGACCCGGGCGAATCTTTTAAGCAAGGGCTATCCCAAAAGTGGCTTTACATACGACATGTACCTGAATAATACAGGTTTAATGACCACAGAGTCAGATAAGCAGCAGATTACTCTGTATGATCTGCAAAACCGTTTAGGGGCGACGATCCGTTTGTTTGACGGTGTGCGGGACGCTGCCGTTACCATTGTAGAGGCTCAGTCCCAGCGGTATGCATTAGGAGATAGTTCGGAAAAAGATGCCACCGCGTCTGTAGTGGTTACCATGCAGGAGGGAACGCCTCTTACTACAGAAAAAGCGCAGGCGGTAAAGAACTTGATTGCCCATGCTGTACGAGGGATGAATTTTACCCAGGTATCCGTTTTTGATTCGGCAACCATGCTGGAAGTGGCTGGAGATGCTTCCGATTCCGCAAGCGGCGCTGCTACGGATCTTACAAGCCTTACCACATTAGTGGAAAGCAATATTGCGGCGAATGTGCGCAGAGTGCTGGAACAGATTTACGGTGCGGGGAATGTGGCAGTGTCTGTAAAAGGCACTCTTAACATGGAGCGGCTGATTCAGGAAAATACTCAGTATTCCACGCCGGAAAAGATTGATGAGGAAGACAAAACAGGGCTTTTGCAGACAGAGGATGTAACCAATGAAAGCACCAATTCTGCAAACCAGAATGCAGGGGGGCTGGTAGGCGCTGATGCAAATGCTGATGTTCCAAGATATACAAACGAAGATGGAACTGGACAAGTAAATGACAGTTATTCCAATGGCAGCGCATCCAGAGTATGGCTATATAATATGTTAAAGGAGCAGCGACAGATTGATCCAGGTGTACTGGAGGATACCTCCATCGGCGTATCGATTTTGACCAATGATATGACCAGTGTGGATCAGAATGAGCTCCTTAGGCTGGTAGCAAATTCAGCAGGAGTCCCTGTTGAAAATATCAGTGATAAGATTACCGTGGTTCGCGTAGCTCTGCCTCAGGCAGAAGAAGAGCAAGACACAGATCCGGGAGAAGAAAAAGAGGTTAGTGGTCTTGAAGTTATTACGGCTATGATCCCACTGCCGATTCTAATTGCTATTATAGCTGGTATCGTGCTGCTGATCCTGCTTCTGGTGCTGCTGCTCCTAAGAAGACGGCGCAAGAAGAAACAGCAGTTGATACTTGAGGGCGAAGAAGGCTTGGAAGGCGGCGAGCTGGAAGGCCTGCCGGGTGGAGAAGGCGAAGAAGGAGAAGAGGGCGAAGAAGGAGGCCGCAGCCATAAGATTCCTGGATTGGAAGATGAAGAAGACGAATTCGCTAAGAGTGAAGAAATTCTGAATCTCAAGATGCAGAGAAGCTTACGGTTAAAGCAGAATATTTCCGAATTCGTAGATCAGAATCCGCAGATTGCCGCGAAACTGATTCAAAGCTGGTTAAACGGAGAGGAGGATGACAATGGCAGAAGCCGAAAGTCAAAGTAAGCTGGAAGAGGAATTGTTAACAGATACCCGAAGCAAAGCAGCCTTAGTTGTTGTTTCCCTTGGAGCTGACAGGGCCTCTCAGATATATAAGTATCTAAGTGAACAGGATATAGAAGATCTTACCTTTGAGGTAGCAAAGCTGGGAAAAACCAATAACAATCAGGTGGAAGCAACTCTGGATGAATATTATAAGCTTTGCTTAACCCATAAGATGATGACAGACGGCGGCTTGGACTATGCCAGAAACGTACTGGAAAAAGCTTTTGGCGAGTCCACTGCCAGAAATTTATTAGAGAAGGTATCAAAAACCCTTCAATCGAAACCCTTCAATTTCTTCATGAAGGGGGATCCGAAAGCGCTGTTTTCACTATTGCAGAATGAGCGTCCTCAGGTGATTGCTTTAATTATGGCATACATGGATACGGCTCAGGCAGCTCAAGTACTAGAAGAGCTGCCTGATGACAAGCGGATTCAGACAGTGGAAAGCATGGCACGAATGGACCGTGTTTCACCGGATGCCATTGCCATTGTTGAAGAAGAGATGAAGCGGAAGTTTGCTACCATTATTACCAGCGAAGATAACATGAGCTTAGGCGGCGTAGACTATGTGGCCGATATGATGAACCATGTAGACCGCAGCAGCGAGCGGAAAATATTCGAAGAGCTGGGGAAACGCAATCCCGAGCTGGCACAGACCATCCGGGACAAAATGTTCGTATTCGAAAATATCCTGGACATGGACGATCGTTCCGTACAGCGCTTTGTGCGTGACTGCGATTCCAAGGATATTGTATACGCATTGAAGAATGCTTCTGAGGAAATGAAAGCAGTATTCTTCAACAACATGTCCAAGCGTACCATGGATTCGGTTAAGGCCGATTTGGAGATTACAACAAATGTAAGGCTGAAAGATGTGGAAGAAGCGCAGCAGCGTATTGTTAATATTATCCGTAACTTAGAAGCCCAGGGCGAGGTAATTATCAAGAAGGGAGGCGAGGGCGATGATATCATCGTCTAAACGAGTGATTAAACGCCCGGATGCCGCTGCTTTAGCCCAGCAGTACATCCCGCCCCTTGAGCTTACCTTAGCAGGGGGGGAAGCTGTAGCAAAGAATGCAGTATTCCCCCATTACAGTGAGGATGGAACTGAGAAAGGCGAATACATCCATGTTCCCCGAAATCATAAGACGGAAGCACAGCCAGGAGAGGACGGGGAACTTTGGTTTACTGAGGAAGGGCTGGATTCTGGTAAGGATCCGGATGCAGCCCTTCGGGAACAATGGAATCAGGAAGCGAAAAAAGCGCTGGAAGAGGCCAAAAAGGAAGCCGAAGAAATTCTTGAACAAGCAAAGGAAGAAGCACAGCAGGAATTTTTAAAAGCCAGAGAAGAAGGGCGCCAGCAAGGTTATGAAGAAGGCTACCTGGAAGGAAAAAAGAAAGGCGAAGAAGAATGCAGGGAAAGCTTCCGGCAGGATGTGCAGGAATTTGAAGCAGATATCAAGCAGGCCCTGCGTTCAGTAGAAATTGCCAAAGAGAAATGTGTCCGCACGTATTTAGATGAGCTGAAGGATTGCGCCATTGCCATTGGGGAGAAAGTGATCCATATCAGCCTCCGTTCCAGCGGGGAAGTAATTAAGCAGATGATTATTGCTGCCACGGAAAAGCTGAAAAAGACTGCATGGGTTAAGATTTATATTGATAAATGCGATTACGATTTGATGATGGAAGCAGACGCCGATATTTTAGATGAATTATCCCACTTATCAGATAATATTAAGTTTATTGTGATGGATAAGGAAGAGCGGGGCAACTGCATTATTGAGATGCCGGAAGAGATCGTAGATGTAAGTGTGAATACACAGATTGAAAATATTAAAGACATCCTGGAACATGTACGGGTATAGGAGCAGCTATGTTTGATAAAATTCCTCAGTTAATTAATAAATCAGAAACGATCAGCCATATCGGAAAAATAGAAAATGTAGTTGGAATGTCCATGGAAGCTTCCGGAGGACGTTCCAGTATCGGTGATATCGTTATGATTTATAACGAGGAGCAGAACCGTCAGATGCCGGCAGAAGTAGTTGGCTTTAAGGACGGAAAAATTCAGCTTATGACCTATGAAGCCACCAGCGGTATTGCCTCAGGAAGTTTTGTCCGCAATACCAGAAGGCGTTTAAAAGTACCGGTAGGGGATTTTTTGCGGGGAAGGATTATTAATGCGTTAGGGGAACCGATTGACGGAGGGGAGGGCTTCCATGCTTCCAGACATTATACCGTACACAGCCCATACATTAATCCGCTGAACCGTCCTCCTATCCGGGAGCGGTTAGAGTTTGGCGTAAAAGCCATTGATGGTTTGAATACCATTGGAAAAGGTCAGAGAATTGGGATTTTCGCCGGATCCGGTGTAGGAAAAAGTACATTAATGGGTATGATTGCCAAAAATGTAAAAACAGATATTAACGTAATTGCCCTTGTGGGAGAACGTGGCCGGGAAGTTCTGGAATTTGTCCAGAAGGATTTGGGGGAGGAAGGCATGAAACGCTCCGTTTTGGTAGTGGCCACCTCAGATCAGCCGGCTATGCTGCGTATGAAGTGTCCGCTGGTAGCTACTACGATTGCAGAGTATTTTAAAGACCAGGGCTATGATGTGCTGCTGATGATGGATTCCCTTACGCGTTACGCTATGGCACAAAGGGAGATTGGATTAGCCATTGGGGAGCCGCCTATTGCCAGAGGGTATACCCCTTCTATTTACGCAGAGTTTCCAAAACTTTTGGAGCGAAGCGGAAATTTTGGGAAAGGTTCGATTACTGGAGTTTATACCGTGTTAGTAGAAGGCGATGATACCAATGAACCGATTTCTGATACGGTTCGCGGTATTTTAGACGGGCATATTGTGCTGAGCCGCCAGTTGGCTAATGAAAATCACTTTCCAGCGATAGATATTGGAGCCAGTATTTCCCGACTGATGGTAGAGATTGTATCAGAGGATCATCAAAGGGTTGCTTCACGGCTGCGGAATATCCTGAGTTTATATCAAAAGAATGCGGACTTGATTTCTATTGGTGCATATAAAAGAGGCACAAATCCGGCTTTGGATGAAGCAGTATCCAAGATTAATGCCATTAACGCTTTTTTGCAGCAGGGAGTGAAGGAACGCTTCACTTATGAAGAAACCTTAGAGCAGATTCAGGCGATAACAGGGTAATTCCGGAGGAAGAAACATTGAAGCAATTTCAATACAGGCTGGATACAGTGCTGGCCTATAAGACACAGGTGCTTGATAACCTGAAGACAGAACATGCGGCAATTATTCAGAATGTAAACCGGAAACAGGAAGAAATCCGCGGACTGAACAAAGAGCTGGTAACCTATGAAAGCGATTTTGACCGGGCAAAGGAAGAAGGCGCTACCATTGAAAATTACCGGCTGTTTGATATGTGTATCGGACGGATGGAAGAGATCATTGATTTGGAAAAAAAGCATCTGAAGGATTTGCGGAAACAGGAGGATGCAAAAAAGCAGGAAGTGATTTCTGCTAAGGTGGATACCTCTAAATTTGAAAAACTAAAAGACAGAAAATATCAGGAATATCAGAAAGCCGTGATGAAAGCAGAAGAAGCTTTTATTGAAGAATTTGTTTCCAATACAGCCGCTACTATGGGCATCCGCCGGCAGCACAGGGGGTAAAGGCCTGTATTTATTTTGATAATCGCAGCGATTTTACTTCCATTGCTGTTGATTATAGATTATAATAGAATGTACGCCGAAATATTCAGCGTACATGACAGGGTACTTTCGATGGCTTTTGCATTTGCGGGAGTGCCCAAATCAACATTAATATTATTAAGAAAGGAGGGGAATCACATGCAGAGAGAAATGAAGATGCAGGCAGATATGCAGGTAAATGTTAATGTTCCTGTATACAAGCGTCAGGCAAAAAGTACTGAAAGGACGAAGGATTTTGCTGAGCTGCTGCAGGGAAAAACGCAGCAATTAAAGCCGAAACAGGAAACTGGAGAGAAAACCCCGGAAACTGTGGATACGATTAAGCAGCATCCTAAGAAAGACGGGGAAGAAACAGAAACGTCAGAAGCAAAAACAGATTCCGTAAATGCAGACGAAACCGTCCAGCCAGAGGATACTAA
Source organism: Lachnospiraceae bacterium (assembly GCA_022796475.1). Taxonomy (GTDB): domain Bacteria; phylum Bacillota; class Clostridia; order Lachnospirales; family Lachnospiraceae; genus Caccovicinus. Next base: position 7,342 of record JAAWIS010000045.1, read on the forward strand.
AGAGGAAGCACTTTTGCAGGCAGCGATGCAGCAGACAGCAGCCCTTATGGCAGGAATTCTTCCGGATAACCAGGAAGAGCTAATCAGCCAGGTGCCAGAAGCCGGGATTGAGGAGCTGACTGGGGTAAATGAAAAACCGGAAGGAACAGAAAACCAGGAAGCAGCAGGCTTGGGCAACAAGTTTGAAGAAACCATTTGGCAGACTGATTTAGGAGAAGCGGAATCCAAGCAGATCCAGGAGATTCATCTAAATACCGGAAATGAAAAGCTTGAGCAGGCAGCAGATGAAGTTTCCCGGGAAGACGGCTTTGAACTTCAAATGAAAGGCAGACAGGAAGAAATAGCTGGTCCGCAAAAAAACGGGGCAGAAACTGCTTCCAGCCAAGAGATTCAAAAGTCAGAGTCCTTTAAGGAACAGGGACAGCAAAATCCAGATCAAAACCAGACAGCCTTTTTCGACTCATCTAAGTCAGAAGAAAAGGGGAGAATCCTTCGGCGCCAGGAACCGGCTGCAGGGAACGAAAAAGTCACATCTATGATGGAAGCTTTGCAGCAGAGAGGAGAGGCCCAGGCTCCTTCAGAAGGGGTTAACACCTTCCATCACATGAGAGAGGAAGGTTTATTCGGACACAGGACTGAATCGTCTGTCCCATTAAAGACTACACCAGATACGCTGCCTCAGGATTTAGGAAAAACCTTGAGCAAAAGCATGATGGAATCTGGACGGACGCTGACTGTTGAACTGGAACCGGCATCTCTTGGAAAGCTGACGATCCGCATGATTTATGACGGAGGCCGGGCTGCAGTATCCATTATGGCTACGAACCCTAAGACTCAGGAGATTTTAAATCAGAAAGCGTCGGAAATCGCTGCCATTTTGGAAGAGAAAACTGGCCAGGAAACCCTTATTTACACACAGCAGCCAGAATCGAACCAGGAAGGCTATGACAGGGAGCCAGACAGCCAGAGAAATGAAGAAGGCCAAAAAGATAAGAAACAGAACCAGGAAGGGCAGCAGGCGGATTCATTTGCCCAGCAGCTTCGGTTAGGACTGGTGTAAACCAGAACTTGCCAGAAATCAGGAAAGGAATTTAATATTATGGCAGACAATAATATGTATGTCAGCGGAACTACCAATCCCTATGAGTCTACTACGCTGAAGGCCCAGACCAATGACAAGAACACCATTACTATGACAGGTTTTTTTCAGCTTCTGGCAGCACAGCTTCAGCATCAGGATATGACCAATCCCATGGATAACAGCGAGATTATGGCTCAGATGACCCAGATGGCCATGGTGCAGTCCTTAACCAGTATGACCACAGCTATTGAAACTTCAACATCAGCCACTACCCAGACTTATGCAGGGGGATTGCTTGGCCAGGAAGTGACTATGGCAGTGACAGAAGAAAATTCATATGGACAGGAAACGCCAGTAGGTGTAAAATATGCTAAAGTAGAAAGCGTTAACTTTATCGGCGGCACTCCGGTACTTCGGTTGGAAGGGGATACGAAAGATTATCCGCTGTCTCATTTGGTAGGAGTGGGCAGAGTTCCCGATCCCTACAAAACGGATGTGGAAACAGAGGGTGACGGGGAAGAGGAGCCTAAGGATCCGGAAGGACCTGGAGAACCAGAGAACCCGCCTTCTAAGGAGTAGTCAGGAAATAGGAATGTAAGGATGAAAAGCAGGCAAAGGCTTTTGGAAAGAAGGAGGATGATTTGGACATGAATGAAATCAGGCTGTTGGCCAGCAGACAGTCCGGCATCTTAGCTCAGCATACCGAAAAGTCCGGAACCGGAGGGAATCAGGCTCAATTTCATCAAATGCTCCAGGAAAGGGCAAAGGTAGGCCTGAATTTTTCCAAACATGCCGCAAAGCGTATGAGTGAGAGGGGAATCGCTGTAGACTGCCAGCTAATGAATGATTTGGAACATGCCGTAGAAGGCGCCAGGAAAAAGGGCGCCAAAGATGTGGCGGTTATCGGAGCGCAAGGCGTGTTCATTGTAAATGTACCAAATAATACGGTGGTAACCACCATGTCCCAGCAAGATATGCGAGAAAGGGTATTTACTAATATTGACAGTGCCGTTATAATGTAAGCAGGCCCTCGTGTGAGGATGCTTGTCCCGTCTGCCGGATGGGCAGACAGGAAACGGAAAGAAAGGAAGAGCAGATTATGTTACGAGCAATGGATTCAGCAGTTGCAGGCCTTAGGGCCCACCAAAATAAGATGGATGTAATTGGCCACAATATCGCCAATGTAAACACATACGGGTTTAAAGCCCAGACTTATACCTTTAAAGAAGCCATGTACCAGAGTTCCACTGTTTCTACAAGCGGAAATGCTACGCAAGGTGGTGTGAATGCGGCTCAGTACGGTTATGGTACTTTGATGGGAACCATTGGAGTGGATATGGCAGCCAGTACGCCAACTTATGTAGGTGGGCTGAACGCATCTATTAATGGTGAGGGATTTTTCTTGACCAGCACGAAACCAACAGACCTGGCAGGGGTGGAATTTGAAAAATCAGCTCATGATTGGCAGTATACCAGAGTAGGACAGTTTAAAATTGACAGCCAGGGATTTTTAGTTGACGGCAATGGTAATTTTGTATATGGCTATTCACCAGAATCTATCGATAAAGATGGAAAGCTTGTTGCGAATGCAAAGGTGCTTCCACTGCGGATTACAGGTGATATAAAAGCTAATCCTAATGGGAGCGGTCAGATAGTTGATTACAGTGCTACTGGAGATGCTCTGAAAGCCACTAATGTTTCAATTAATGCAGCCGGAGAGATTACGGCTACTATTACAAAAGAGAATACCACTACCAATCAGACAGAAGACCATCCTGGCGTTTCCTTAGGAAGAGTTGCTATTGTTACATTCCAGAACCCGGAAGGTTTAACCAAGGCAGGCGGCAGTTATTATACATCTGTAGATTCTGATAATACCGGTCGTGCAGATGCTGGCATTCCAGGCGGTGACAACGCTTTGATGGGCGGATACGTGGAAGCTTCCAACGTAGACTTGGCAAAGGAATTTGCTGATATGATTACCACCCACAGAGGGTTCCAGTCTAATTCCAAGATGATAACGGTCAGCGATGAGATGCTGTCCGATTTGGTAGCAATGAAGCGGTAGTAATTTATGAAAAGGCGGAAAAGTGCAGATCAGAAGATAATGGACCGGGCACGAGAAGCCCGCAAAGACAGGATTGCCAGAAAAGGGGCCAAAGGCGAAGGAAGTTTGTATGGCTCCTACTCCAAAAACGGAGATATCCGAAAGAATGGTGGAGGAAGAGGAATGATAAAGGTAACGCGGCTAAATGGCGAAGTGCTATATCTGAATGTGCTTCAGATTGAATCGATGGAGTCAATACCGGAAACTAAGATTAAGATGATGGATGGTTACTATTTCCTTGTAAAGGATTCCGCCGATTCGATTTTGGACCAGATTCGAGCGTTTATCCATAGCTGCATCGTTTACACTGATGCAAAGGAATAAGCGTTTAAAGATTTATAGTAGGAGGAGAAAGACATGGACGTGTCAACAATCATTGGCTTTATAATGGCCATAGCGTTGTGCGTGTGGGGAATCGGAACCAGTAAGCTGGGAAACTTTGTAGATATGCAAAGTTTGGCTATTGTAGTAGGAGGAACCATAGCTGCTGTCATCGCAAGTTATCCATTCCGCATTCTGAAAGATGTGCCAAAGCATTTTATGGTGCTTACCAGAGGAAAAAAATATAATATCCCGAAATTGGTGGAGCAGATGGTAGATCTGGCTATGCTTGCAAGGCAAAGCGGGCTTTTGGCGCTGGAAGAAAAAGCAGAAGAAATCAAAGATCCATTTTTTAAACAGAGTATTCTGATGATTGTAGATGCCAGCGATCCGGATAAGGTACGGGATATGCTGGAAAAGCAGATGGATGATATGATGGCGAGGCATGATGAGGTAGCAGGACTTTATGAGAAAGCTTCTTCGTATGCTCCGGCTTTTGGTATGATTGGTACGCTGATTGGTTTGATTAATATGTTAAAAGGCTTAAACTTAGACGGGGGCGGCGGCGCCAGCAGCCTTGGTGAGGATATGTCCGTAGCATTGATCACAACTTTTTACGGCAGTGCTTTTGCCAATATCTTCTGCCAGCCCATTGCGAAGAAACTGCGGATCCGCCAGGCAGAAGAAGAATTATACTGTACAACTGTAGTAGAAGGTGTTATGGCAATTCAGGCAGGAGAGAATCCCCAGTTCTTAAGGGAACGTCTCCTTGCCTGTATGAAGCAGTCACAGCAGAAGAAGCTTCTGCTGAAAGCCCAGGGCAGCAGCGGAGGTGGTGAAGGCAAATGAGCAGACGCAAGAAAGGCGGCGGAGGCGGTGAAGACTGCGGAAGCTGGATGGATACATATGGTGACATGGTCACCTTGCTTCTTTGCTTCTTTGTAATGCTGTACTCCATGTCCGATATCAATCAGCAAAAATGGGAAGTTTTTGTGAAAAGTATCTTCCCCAATGCCGGGGATACCCAGCAGATTGCCATTAATGAAAACATTGCAGAAGGTGAATACGATGTATCCGGCACCTTGCAGATAGAAGATGAACCTCCGGTTGAAGAAAATCTGGATCAATTAATTCTGGCCTTGGTTGAGGCATTAAATCAGGCAGGCATCGACGGGGCATCCGTTTCCAGAGGAGAAGGATATACCTTTGTAGCTTTTGAAAACCAGGCGTTTTTTAATGGAAACAGTTCTGTCTTAACAAGTGATGCTACCAGAGTTCTGGACGTATTCTGCGATGTGATTGCACCTCAGGCAGAAAATATTTCACAAATTGAGATTATGGGCCACACAGCCCAGGTCAGTGATGACTGGCAGAGTACAGCCAGGACAGACCGCATGCTGTCTTCCCTCCGTTCAGCGGAGGTGGCAGCCTATATTCAGACTAAAGATATTATTGATCCCAGTAAGCTGGTAGGCATCAGTTATGGCCAGTTCCGTCCGGTGGATACGTCTGAAACACAAGAAGGAAGGGCAAGAAACCGCAGGGTAGAGTTCCTGATTGTGGATAAAGGCGCAGACATTAAAAGTATGAACGAATTTTATGACGAAATCTACAGCGATATAAACGCAGGCTCTGTGATGGTGACAGATGGAAATGCGTCGGAGCCCTCAGAAGGTTTTACGCCCATCGATGGCAGCATGGAAGGACAGGGCAGCATGATACCAGAGTCTTTGGAAATTCCAGAAGGGTCAGAGCAGCTTTTAGAACCGGCAGCGGACGCTTCCGGTACCGTGCAGCCTCCTGAAGGTGCGCCGGCAGAATAAATAGAGAAAAGGTGGCTTTTAGAGATGGCAGACGTATTATCCCAAAGTCAGATTGACGCGCTTTTAAAGTCCATGCAGACTGGCGGAAGTGAACCTGAGCCGGAGAAAAGCGTGCAGGATGAAGTGGCAAAGGCGAAGCCGAAGGCAGAAACGGAACAGGTTAAATATAGTAAATACGATTTTTACAGTCCCAGAAAATTCACCAAAGACAAGATGAAGATTCTGACCAGCGTTTTCGAGAACTACGCACGGATTATCACGTCCCGGGTAAACGGTGTGTTCCGGGTTATGACGGATATTACTGTGATGGAGGTTCAGGAGCGGCGTTACTATGAATATGTAAACTCTCTTCACGAGAATGATATGGTTACTTTGGTAAACACCATCTTGCAGAATTACAATAGAAAATTAGTTCCTCTTATGATTTATGTAACGCCTGGTCTGGTCATCACATTAATTGATCATATGCTGGGCGGCGGAGAGGAAGTGGTGAAGGTAAAAGACGGTTATCGGTATTCTGATGTAGAAACAGCATTGTACCGGAGGATTCTGTCATACCTGATCCAGGCATTATCCGATGGTTTCTCTAATTACCTGAACCTGGAGTTTGAGGCACAGCGGATTGAAGATAACCCCAGTATGATACAGGATGTAGGTGTTGATGAAACTGTGGCAATTATTCTGCTGAATGTTGATTTAGCAGGCCTTGCTTCTGAGCGGATCCGGATTTGCATTCCGGGAACGCTTCTGGAATCCATTTTCCAGGTGATGGATACACGCAAGCATATTGCAAAAGGCTATGCTTATGAAGATAACAAGGAAACCATTCTTGAAAATATCCGTCAGTCCCAGCTTCCGGTTACCGGACAGCTTGGAACAGTTGCTCTTGATTTAAGCGATATTTATCATCTTAAAGTGGGCGATGTGATTGATATGAATAAACCGAAAGACAAGGATGTGAAGCTGTTTATTGGCAGACAGCCTTGGTTTACCGGTAAGATGGGTGTATATAAAAAGAACGTGGCGATCCGGATAAACAGGCGCCTCTTTGAAGAAGAGGAAGGGGCAGAAGGCCTTGGAACGTCTGTGGATACTGCTTTAGCAGGACAGGAGGAGAATTCTTCCAGTTTACGGGAAAAGCAGGCCGCGTCAGAATAAAAGTTACTATGAAATAAATAAGGAAAAGAGAGGGAAGCAATATGGCTAAAATTATGCTGGTTGATGATGCAGCTTTTATGAGGATGATGGTTAAGAATGCGCTGACGAAAAGTGGGTATGATAATTTCGTAGAAGCCCAGGATGGTGCAGAGGCTGTAAAAAAGTATGACGAAGAAAAACCAGATATGGTAATTATGGATATCACCATGCCGAATATGGATGGTCTTCAGGCACTGAAGAAAATTAGGGAAAATGATCCAAACGCAAAGATTGTAATGTGTACTGCTATGGGTCAGGAAGGCATGGTTGTAGATGCAATCAAATCTGGCGCTAAGGATTTTATCGTGAAGCCTTTTAATGCGGATCGAATTGTTCAGACTGTAAATACGATTTTAGGCAAATAATGCCGGGCAGGGGAGGAATTAAAAGTGGCTTTTTTAAGTTCATTTGACATCAGTGCATCTGCCCTAAGCGCCCAGAGAATCCGGATGGATATTGCAGCGGAAAATATTGCCAATATCGATACAACCAGAACCGAGGCCGGCGGTGCTTACCGCAGGAAAGATGTACTTTTTGAAAGTTACGGAGCAGGCTCTTTTAAAGAAGCCCTCCGGAACGCTTCGGAAGGAAAGGGATTTGCCAGCAGAAATGCGGGAGTCCGTGTTGCAGGAATTATAGAAGATGACCGGGAGATGAAACAGGTTTACAATCCAGGCCATCCGGACGCTGATGAAAATGGTTTTGTAACCATGCCGAATGTGGATCTTTTAAAAGAAACTGTTGACAGCATGTCAGCTACCAGATCCTATGAGGCGAATGTTACAGCTTTGAATGCTATGAAGCTGATGGCGCAGAAAGCGCTGGACATCGGTAAATAATGTTCGTCCATGAATAAAAAAATAAAAGGAGATTGAGAAATGGGCGCTAGCAGCTTTAATGAAATGGAACTGGATGCCATAGGCGAAATAATGAACATCAGTCTGGGCGCCTCAGCTACGGCAGTTTCTACGATGCTGAGCACTGTGGTGAACATTACGACACCTGTGGTAAATGTTCTGACACGAGATGAATTTGAATTTAGGCGTCTGGAACCGGCTATTGGTGTTGAAATCGATTATGTAGAAGGCCTGGAAGGCAAAAATATCATGATGTTCCGCCGGGAAGATGTCCGCATTATTGTAAATACAATGATGGGTGTGGAAGATGATGACTCTCCCTTCGAGATGGATGAGATTCATATTAGTGCTATCTGTGAAGTTATGAATCAGATGATGGGATCGTCTGCCACAGCACTGTCGGAATTTTTAGGAACAATTGTTAATATTTCTACTCCAAAATCCTTTGATATCGGGGAACCGGAGGAATTTAAAAATACTTACTTTACAGAAAAAGATGGAATGGTAGTGGTTCGCTTTCGGCTGGAAATCGAAGATAAGCTGAACAGTGAGTTTATGAATATCATGCCCACCAGCTTAGCAAAGCGGCTTTTGGAGCCATTTGCAGATACCTTTGCAGCCAGTGCGGCATCAGAACCGGCCCCGGCTCCAGAACCAGAACCAGCTCCAGCCCCGGCAGCTTCCTCTTCCGGCGGATCTATGTCCCAGGAAGAGATGGATGCTCTTTTATCGTCTATGCAGGGAGATTCGTCTGCATCAGCTCCAGCCCCGGCAGCTTCCTCTTCCGGCGGATCTATGTCCCAGGAAGAGATGGATGCTCTTTTATCGTCTATGCAGGGAGATTCGTCTGCATCAGAACCAGCTCCAGCCACGGCAGCTTCTTCCGGCGGGTCTATGTCCCAGGCGGAAATGGATGCGCTTTTGTCATCCATGCAAGGCCAAAGCCCTGCTCCAGCCCCGGCGCCTCAGCCTCAGGTTTCACAGGCAGCGCCGCCTCAGCCAGCTATGGGACAGCAGCCTTATTATCCCTATCCGCCTATGGCAGGCGATCCGATGATGCTTCAGCTTCTGAATCAGATGCAGCAGACCCAGATGCAGATGATGGAGATGATGAAGAACGTTAAGGTGTCAGAATCGGCGCATTCTTCAGCTCCTGCCAGCAGCTCTATCATTCGTCCTCTGGAGTCTTCTCAGATTTATGAAACGGCTGAGGGTGGTGAAGAAGATAAGACAAATCAGGAGATGCTGATGAAAGTGCCGCTGGAAGTTTCCGTGGAAATCGGAAGAACCAAACGGCTGGTGAAAGATATTCTGGAGTTTACCCAGGGAACCCTGGTTGTATTGGATAAAATGGCTGGAGAACAGGTGGATTTGTTTGTTAATGGCCAGTGTATCGCAAGAGGCGATATCGTTGTTGTTGAGGACAATTTCGGTATCCGTATTACAGAAATTGTATCCAGGGAAATAAATCCGGAAAGCTTATAAATATGGAAGGTTTGACATTGTTTCAGGCAGTACTTACCGTATTGGGGGTACTGGTACTTGCGTATTACTGCAGCCATTTGCTGGGAAAGCAGTGGGGAAAAACTTCTCAATCCGGCAGTATGAGAGTATTAGAGCATATTCAGGTGGGACAAAACCAGAAGATACTTCTTTTGAAGGTGAAAGACAAGGTTTATCTGGTAGGAGTCAGCCAGGCCGGGATCCGGCTCCTTACGGAGCTGGAAGGAGATTTTCAGACGACAGGGCTTTTGGATTTATCCGGCAGGGCACAGCCTCCTTTTCAGGAGCTTTTGGAAAAATACTTGATGCCCCATAAGAAAAAAGGGGGAGATACTGATGAGTGACCTTCTGACACAATTAAATGGCGGGAATGTTCCTGCCCTGGACTTGATCTTTCTGCTTACCTTTGCAGCGCTGCTTCCTTCCATTGTAGTTATGATGACCTCCTTTACCAGGACGATCATCATTCTTTCCTTTACCAGGAATGCCATGGGAGTCCAGCAGTCGCCGCCCAATATGGTTATGGTAGGCATAGCAATGTTTCTCACATTATATATTATGAGCCCGGTTTTGGACCAAATTAATGAAGAGGCTTATCAACCTTACCTGCGGGAAGAAATCACACAGCAGGAGGCTGTAGAGCGGATGGTAGTTCCATTGAAAGAGTTTATGCTGCGAAATACGGAAACGGACACATTAAATAATTTTGTCCGGATATCCCAAACTCCAGTAGAGGAAAATGTGGAGAACTATCCGCTAACCGTCGTGGTTCCTTCTTTTATGACCACGGAGCTGAAGCATGGGTTCATAGCAGGGTTCTTAATTTATCTTCCATTCCTTTTGGTGGATATTATTGTTTCTACTACGTTGATGTCTATGGGAATGGTAATGCTTCCTCCGGCCATGGTTTCCCTTCCCTTTAAGCTATTGCTTTTTGTGACAGTGGATGGCTGGGAGCTTTTATTTACCAGTATTTCCACTGCTTACCGGTAGCAGTGTCCGCAAATAACCGATATAATTACTGTGAAAGCTTGGCGCTCCGCCGCCAAGCTGTGGGAAAACGGGGCCGCGAAGCGGCAACTTCCACTCCCGTTTTCTGCACATCCCCCGGAGGGTTCACAGGAACCCCTCTCATTTATGGCAGTATCCTAAGCGGGGTATGGGGGTTACTATGAAAGCTTGGTGCCCCGCCGCCAAGCTGTGGGAAAACGGGGCCGCAACGCGGCAACTTCCACTCCCGTTTTCTGCACATCCCCCGGAAGGTTCACAGGAACCCCTCTCATTTATGGCAGTACCCTAAGCGGGGCATGGGGGTTACTATGAAAGTTTGGAAAGAAGGCTGATTATGACAGATTTGCAGGTACTTGATATTTTATATTATACATTCCAGTTGGCGCTGCGGCTGACCATGCCTTTCCTGCTGACAAGTATGGTGGTGGGAATTGTAATTGCCATCTTCCAGGCAGCCACCCAGATCAATGAGCAGACCATGACTTTTGTGCCGAAATTTCTTGCTATTTTAGCAGTAATGGGATTTATGGGAAGTACGATTTTGGCTGCTCTCCAGGATTTTGTCAGGCAGATGATTGGGCTGATTGTGGGAGGCTGAATTCATGTTTATATTGTTTGCCCTGATTTTTATGCGGATGAGCGGGGCTATTGTCTTTAATCCCTTGCTTGGCAGAACAAACTATCCAAGGCCTGCCAAAGGGGCCCTGATTTTTTTTCTTTCCCTGCTGCTGTATATGGGGGTAGACGGCAATTTGCAGCATCAGCCTTCCGGTATGCTTGAGTACGGGGTAATGCTGGTAAAAGAACTGATGGTAGGGTTTGTGCTGGGATTTTCCATGGAGCTTATGTATGCGATCATCCGATATGCCTCTGCTATTATGGACTATACGATGGGATTATCCATGGCACAGGTATATGACCCTCAGTACAATACCCAGATGACCATTACATCCGGCGTTTACTATGCTTTTCTGTCTTTGATTTTTCTGGCAACTGATGGACATTTGCAGCTTTTGGGCCTGTTTTTTTCTTCTGCCCAGTTGATTCCTTTTGGCCAAGTGACTTTGCGGCCTGAACTGTATGATATGGTGCTGGAGATTTTTCGCGCCAATATTACAATGGGACTGCAGTTTGCCTTTCCGCTGATTGCAATGGAGATGGTAACTGAAGCGGCAGTGGGAATCCTTATGCGGATGATTCCCCAGATTAATGTGTTTGCAGTTAATTTTCAGATAAAAATCATCGTAGGTCTGATGATGATGGTATTTCTGTTCAGCCCTATGGCAGACAGACTTTATGTAATGATTAATGATTTGTTTATGAATATGCAGCAGTTGTTAGAGCTGATGCGTCCTGCCTGAAAGAACAGCTTAAGGCGGCAGGATAAATAAAGGCCGAAGGCTAGACGGAAGGAAGTGGTGGGCTTGGCGGAGGCAAACGGACAGGAAAAAACCGAAAAACCAACAGGTAAACGGCGAAGGGATGCCAGAAAGGATGGCAACCTGTTTCAAAGCAAAGATGCTGTTACTGTGGTTATGCTGTTTGGCGTATTTTATATGGTTCGTCTGACCATTCCCTCTATGTACCGGACACTGAGAGACTGTATGGTACGTTACTTTTCCATGGTGGGAAATTATGACCCATTTGGCGAATCACCGAATATATATATTTATATGGTGACTGCGCTGTTAAAGTGTTCCATTCCCCTGCTGGCTGCGTCTTTAGTTTTGGGAATCCTGTCCCATGGGATTCAGACACGATTCAATCTTACCTTTAAGCCCTTGCGTCCAAAGTTTAGCAAGCTGAATCCGATTACAGGCCTGAAACGTTTATTTGGCATAAAAAAGCTGGTAGACTTGGCCAAGAATCTGATTAAAATAGCGCTTTTACTGGCTCTTTTATACAATCTGCTGAAGGAAGACCTGATTCAAATTTCCAGGATGTTCGATATGCAGATTATGGTTTCCACTTCGATTATGCTGAAATTAGTATTCGATTTGGTGCTGCGTGTTTGCCTTGCCTTTGCTATCGTGGCATTTTTTGATTATCTCTATCAAAGATGGGATTACGAAAATAATCTGAAGATGACGAAGCAGGAAGTAAAGGATGAGTATAAAAACACAGAAGGAAATCCTGAAATTAAAGGCAGGATCCGGAGTGTTCAGCGTCAGATGGCCATGAGCCGTATGATGCAGAAAGTTCCCCAGGCAGATGTAATCATTAGAAACCCAACCCACTTTGCTGTGGCTCTCCGATATAATCCGGAAAAAGACAGTGCTCCTGTAGTTTTAGCGAAAGGGCAGGATTCCCTTGCACTGCGGATTGTGCGGGTTGGAGAGGAACACGGTGTGTTTGTAATAGAAAACCGGCCTTTGGCCAGGGCACTGTATGCCTCCAGTGAGATTGACCGGGAAATCCCGGCAGAGTTTTACGGGGCAGTAGCAGAGATTCTGGTATATATCTATAAGGCCAGCAATCGGCAAGATATGTTTGATAAGTAAATTTTGTGGGCAAATTTTATTCTACAAGGATGGATGGATTTTTTCATGAAAAAGTTACTGAGTTATTCGGTTGTACTATTTGTACTTACAATTATTCTGTTGTTGATTATTCCCCTTCCAGCCGCTATGGTGGATGTGGCGATTATTATCAACATGTCGCTCTCCATGATGATTCTGGTAACAACTATGACCATCCGGGAGCCTTTGGAATTTTCCATATTCCCGTCGCTTCTGCTGATAACCACCTTATTTCGTCTGGGAATCAATGTGTCCACAACCAGGAATATTTTGACCAGTTCCGGCTCTTCGGGACAGATCATTGCTGCATTCGGTGATTTCGTACTTCGCGGGAATGTAGTAGTGGGCCTGATCATATATATGATTATTGTGTTAATGCAGTTTATCGTTATTACCAAAGGTGCAGAGCGTGTATCTGAGGTTGCCGCAAGGTTTACCCTGGATGCTATGCCTGGTAAACAGATGGCGATTGACGCAGATTTAAATTCTGGGTTAATCGATGAGCAGCAGGCAAAAATGCGCCGGGAAAAAATCCAGCGGGAAGCCGATTTCTATGGTTCTATGGATGGTGCTACAAAGATTGTAAAAGGCGATTCTGTCATGTCTTTGATTACCACGGCCATTAACCTGATCGGCGGAAGTATTATCGGCATTATCCAGTCCGGCGATACCATTGGTAATGTATTAAATACATACTCCATTGCCACAGTAGGCGACGGCCTGGTAGGCCAGATTCCTTCCCTGCTGATTTCCGTTGCTACTGGCATGATTGTTACCAGGGCAGTAGCGGAAGGAAGCTTAAACGAAGACGTTTCCAAGCAGTTTATGGGCCAGCCTGTGGCCATCATGATAAGCGGCATCGTTTTAGCGGTGCTGACCGTTATCCCCGGAATGCCGGTAATTCAGCTTTTGATTATATCTATTGGACTGATTGCCGGAGGATATTATTTGTCAAGAAGGATCAAGGCAGAGCCAACGCTTGCTGCTGCAGGAGCTTTAGGCGGCGGAACCTTGCGGAACTTTACAGGCGCCTCGGAAGGCGAAGGGGAAGTAGGCCAGGATCCAAATGTGCCTCAGCCTGTCAGTGAAGAAGAGTATTTTAAAGATGTAAATAATGTCTATACTCTTCTTAATGTGGAAGCGATTGAGATGGAATTTGGCTACAGTCTGATTCCGCTGGTGGATGAATCGGTGGGAGGACGGCTGATTAACCGGATTATCATATTCCGAAGGCAGTATGCCCAGGATATGGGGTTTGTAATTCCCTCTATCCGGCTTAGGGACAGTTCAGGTCTCAATACAAATCAGTATTGTATCAAGATAAAAGGAGAAGAAGTGGCAAAAGGAGAAATCCTGATTGATTACTTCTTAGCATTGGAGCCGGAGAATCCGGAAAAGGAGATCGACGGCATCGAAACCATAGAACCGGCTTACGGCATACCCAGCCGATGGATCAGGCCGGAAGACAGGGAACTTGCGGAAATTTACGGGTATACGGTAATCGATCCATTATCCGTTTTGGTAACCCATTTGTCAGAAGTTGTGAAGCAGCATGCCCACGAGCTGATTACCCGTCAGGAGGTAATTCATCTTGTGGAAAATACAAAGAAAGTTTCACCAGAATTAATTGACGAAGCATTTCCAAACTTGATTTCCTACAGTCTGTTCCAGAAAATATTAACAAGTCTTCTGAAAGAAGGCGTACCTATTAAAGATTTGGAAACGATTATCGAATCCATTTTAGAAACGATATCAGATACAGGCCTTCCGGTCAAGGATGTGGATGGTCTGATTGAAAATATCAGAACAGCGTTAAAGCGTACTATTACACGGATGTACTGTGAAGACGGCAGCATGAAGGTAATTACCCTGGATTCTGAGTTAGAGCGGACTATGGTTGGATGTTTGTCAAAGAGCGAGAGGGGCTATTATCTTGCTTTAAGTCCGGATGTGCTCCAAAGTCTGATTAACCAGATTACTGTTCAGCTAAAAAAGTTCAACAGCATTTCCCAGACTCCTGTTATTTTAACTTCTCAGGTAATGCGGGTTCACTTTTACCGGCTGATTGATCAGTTTTACCCCAATGTCAGGGTTTTGTCCTTTAATGAAATTTCCAACAATGTACAGATACAGTCCATTGGCAGCTTAACGCTTGAGCGAACCTCAAGAAAAGGAGCTTAAACCGGGCATGAGGGGGTGACGGAATATGGTTCCGGCAGACTATTTAGAAGAGAAAACAAACGAAGAGCTTTTGGAGATGTACAAGGCAGAAGGGAAACTGGAGGTAAAGCAGGCTCTGGTTATGCGGTATCTGTATATTGTGCGGACCATTGCTCTGCAGATGCGCAATGTTTATTCCGGTACGCTCCAGATGGAAGATATTATCAATGAAGGCGTAATCGCTATCATGAAAAGTATTGACAGATACGATTCTGAGCGGGATAATAAGTTTGAAACATTTATCTCCAGGCGGATCCGCGGGATGATTATCGATTTAGTCCGGAAAAATGACTGGATGCCCAGGGATTTCCGCAAGCAGGTAAAGTTAGTGGAAGATGCTCAGTTGGCTTTAAGCCGTTCTTTGGGACGGCAGCCCTCTGATGAGGAAACAGCGGAATTTTTGGAGATGGATATCCGGAAATTTCGAAAGCTTCAGCGGATGAGCATTATGATGAATGTACTTTCGCTGGATATGATAACAGACGATGAAGGGGAGCGCCAATCCCTGCAGCTTTCCAATGGCGATGTGGATTCTCAGCCGGAAAAGGCGTTCTTAAAAGGGGAATCCCGCCAGATGCTGGCTGAGGCTGTGGAGAGTTTAAAGGAAAAAGAAAAGATGGTGGTATCCCTTTATTATGTTGAGGAATTGAATATGGGGCAGATCGCTCAGATTTTGGGAGTCAGTGAGCCTCGCATTTCCCAGATACACAGCTCCGCAATTCGTAAGCTGAAAGCTTATATGAGCAGCTATATGTAGCAGACAATGGGGTATGTAAAAGCATATCGTTAGCCGAAACAGGCAGAAAGGAGATGATAAGGCATGTACCAGGGATTTTATAATCTTGCCTCCGGGATGCTGACCCAAAGCAGGAATTTAAATGTAATCAGTAACAACATGGTAAATATCCAGACTGCCGGTTATAAAAGAGATAAGATGGTCAGCACTACATTTCAGGAAGAGATGCTTTATCGTACCGGAAAGCGGTATAAGGATAATCCGGAACCTATGGCAACTACTTCAAAAATCCGGGCAGCCGACCAGACTTATGTGAATTATGAGCAGGGAAGTTTTGACCAGACAGAAGGGATTTATGATTTTGCTTTAGCAGGAAAGGGATTTTTCTGTATCGATACGCCTCAGGGCATCCGGTATACCAGAAATGGATCCTTCAGCGTTGATGATGAGGGATATCTGACACTCAATGGAATGGGGCGGGTTCAGGGCACTGGCGGCCAGCCGATTTTAATTGACAGCGAAGAGTTTTCGGTAGACGGACAGGGGAGGATTACCCTGCCTCAAGGCGCTTTAGGAAACCCGGCAGGAGAAGGCACAGAAGAAGATGGGGAAGAAGGCAGTGGGGCAGTTCGTGAAATTGCTGCTTTGCGGGTAGTGGATTTTGATGACTACGAACAGCTTCATAAAGAAGATTATGGCATGTTTTCTACCAATCAGGCGCCTGCAGAGGTGGAGCGTCCGGAAATTCTGTGGAAATCATTGGAGCGTTCCAATGTAGATATGGTGGAGGAGATGACCAGTATGATGTCATCTCAGAGGGCGCTGCAAAGTGCAGCTCAGGTTCTCAAGATGTATGATCAGATTATGAGCAAAGCGGCTACGGATGTAGGCCGGTTATAAGATAACTAAGAGAGGTCAGATATCATGTATCAGTCATTTTATACAGGTGCTTTAGGCGCCGGGTCCTGTATGGCAAAAATGAGCGTTATTTCAAACAATATTGCCAATATTAATAATGATGGTTTTAAACCGAAAACAGCCGCATTTTCCGATTTGCTCCAGTTTAATTTAAACGATTCCGAAACGGCTGTAACTGAGTTAATGTCAGGAAACGGTGTGCGGATGCAGCGGACGTATACCAGTTTTGGAACTTCTGCATTTGCCTCCACCACTAGTGATTTAGACTATGCCATTGTAAAACCAAATCAGTTTTTTATGGTTCAGGATCCGGCAACCGGTGATATTACCTATACCAGAAGCGGACGTTTCCACAGAAGCAAGATGGGAGATGAATTTTTTCTTATGACGGAGGGAGGGAAGCTGGTGCTGGATCAGAATGGCCAGCCGCTGCGTGCCCAAGTGCCGGAAATGAATGAGGATGAGGAAGAGGACGAGATTGAGGCCATAGATGATGTGGAAGAGGAGGAAGATGAGAATACTCCCAGAATCAGTCTGTATACATTTACCCATCCCAGCAGGCTTTTAAGTGTAGGCGATAATGAATATGCAGCTCCGGAAGGGATGGAACCAATACGGGTAGAGGATCCACAGTTGATGACCAATGCAGTTGAGCGATCCGGAACCGATTTAAGCAAAGAGATGGTTCGGATGATTGAGTGTCAAAGAGCCTACAGCTATGCATTAAAAATGGTAGTCACTTCTGATGAAATCGAAACAACCATTAACTCCCTGAGAGGATAATAAGGGGATCACGACAGAATGAATGTGGGGAATCTTTATGAGACTTAAAAGTTATGGGGATATGAACCTTCAGGATCTGGATGTTATGAAAGAAATCAGCAGCATCGGCACCAGCCATGCTGCTACGGCCCTTTCTAAGCTTTTGCAGAAAGAAGTACGGATTACCATTCCTGAGATTAATATTTTAAGCTATGATGAAACAGTAGAGCGGATCGGCCACTATGAAGAATTAGTGGCGGCCACTCTGGTTCGGATGTCGAATGAAGTAGACGGTCTGATGCTATTTATTTTTAAGATGGATTTAGCGAATGCCGTTCTAGGGAAGCTGATGGAGCGTCACTATCAGTCCTTTGAGGAATTGGATGAGATGGATTTTTCAGCCTTGGAGGAAATTGGAAATATCATCATATGCTCTTATGTAAATGCCTTTACCCAATTAGTAGGGGTAGAGATTGACTTGTCAGTGCCAAGCTCTACGATCAATATGCTGGGCGGGATATTAACAGTTCCCATTGCGGAGTATGGTTATGAAACAGACAAATTAATGTATATTAACGCAGAATTTATTATGGATGGCGAGAAGCTTTCCGATGGGCTGTTAATGCTTCCTGATATTAAGTCGCTTAACAGTATCTTAGAGAAATTAGGTATTTCATGATGGCAGATAAGGATTTGAAAGTTGGTATTGGTGATATGAAGTTTACCAGGGGAGATAATACGATTATTACATATGCCCTTGGTTCCTGTATCGGGATTACTTTTTATGACCCATTCCTGAAACTGGGCTGCCTGCTGCATATTATGCTTCCTACCAGGACTGACCCGAATGATTCAAAGGTATTTAAGTATGCAGACAGCGGAATTCGTGAGTCAATTCGAAAGCTTACCGCTTTCGGTATGATGAAAAACCGAACGATTGTTAAAATCGCAGGCGGGGCTAAAATGTTTGAGATGAAGGGAAGTTCAGACTTTGGAAACATTGGGCAAAGGAATGCGGCAATGGTGAAGAAGATTTTGATGGAAGAGCGGATGCGTATATCGGCTGAAGATACAGGCGGAACTTACGCCCGCACCATGTTGCTGAATGTGGCAAACGGCGATGTGATCATCCGTACAGTGGGTAAGCCGGAAAAGCATTTGTAGAGAGAGGAGCGGGAAGATGAAAGTGGAGAAAGAGAAAGAAGGAATCCTTCTTGAATCAGGAACAAACGAAATTGAGATTATGAAGTTTACGATTCAAGGTGAATTTTACGGTATTAATGTAGCTAAGGTAAAAGAGATTATGATGGCTGCTAAGGTAAAGGTTATGCCTCATGCCCATCCTGCCGTAGAAGGGATTTTCAAGCCAAGGGATATCTTGATTACTGTAATCGACCTTGGTTTTTATCTCACCAACGAATATTTGGAGCATAAGTCAAGAGATTTATTTATTGTGACCAACTTTAATAAAATGACGGTGGCATTTCGTGTACAGAGCATTGAAGGAATCAGCCGTATCTCCTGGAAAGATATCCAGAAGCCAGATAAGACTCTTACTCATGGAGAGGAAGGCGTGGCAACGGGAATTGCTCAGTGTTCCGGAGAATTAGTTACAATCCTTGACTTTGAAAAAATCGTGGCGGAGATTGCACCGGAAACCACCATTCAGCTTGCCGAAGTAGAGCAGATGGGTGATCGGCCAATCTGTGATAAGCCTCTGGTAATAGCAGAGGATTCTATCCTGCTGCAGAAAATGATTGATGATGCTCTGTCACGGGCAGGTTTTACGGATATTAAGAATTTCAATAATGGCAAAGAAGCCTGGGACTACTTAAAGTCCATTCGCCACGATTCTGATTTATATGATAAGGTTAATTTAGTAATCACTGATATCGAGATGCCGGAGATGGACGGCCACCGGTTAACAAAATTAATAAAGGAAGATGAGAGGCTGAAACATCTTCCGGTGGTAATCTTTTCTTCTTTGATCGATGATCAGATGCGGATTAAAGGCGAAGCGCTGGGCGCAGACGAGCAGCTTACCAAGCCGGAAATCGGAAACTTAGTGCACGTAATTGATCATCTGCTGGAACGGTTTGAGCAGAATATCAAACATGAAAAGGAATAATTAAGAATTAAGGCCAGTACGTTTACACTGTTTTGATACTGGAATACATGCAGGTAATCAATTGAAACAGGCAGTCTGCTTATTTTGGAGCAGTCTGCCTGTTTTGGCAACAGTTTAAAAGGAATGGTTAAAAGTTTTCTTGCCGATTTTCTTGGAAATGTTATGGAAAGCGGAAGGCCAGGGAAAAGTTTGTAAATTATGGTTATAGGGGTTGAGGGAGCCATCAAACATAAATCAGGAGGTTAGATAGTTTTGAAGCAAAAAAAATGGAACCATAAATTATGCCAAAAACAGGCGGCCAGTCAGGCCTCAGGCATCTTGGCATGTGTTATTGCCCTTATGCTTGGATGCTTTCCGGTACAGGCGGATGAATGGGATCTGTCAGAAGACGGAAAAAACTGGATGTATTATGACTATTCCGGAGAGCCTGTGAAAGATGAGTGGATTGAGGATAAGGGAAAGACTTATTATCTGGATTCCAATGGCAATATGAAAATCGGATGGGTAACGAATAAAGATGACGGAAATCAATATTACATGGGGCAGGACGGAGCCATGGTGACGAATGCTTTTACTCCGGACGGTCGTTATGTAGGGCCAGACGGGGTGATTGTAAAAGCTTACGATACTTACCGGAAGAAAGTGAAGACGGAGATAAAAAACGGCGCAAAGAAAACAAGCTCAGCCCAAAAGTCAACTGGGAACGGAAAAAAATCCGGCAGTTCAAAAGCAGTGAAAAAGCAGCAGTATTTCCTGTTAACCGATTTGAACCAGGATGGATACCGGGATCTGGTGATCATGGAACGGGAAATGACAGAATCAGAAGCAGCCGCTAAACCTCAGGGAGCCAGCCAGACCCAGACAGACAACCAGGCTCAGATAACTGGCCAGGATCAGGCAAACAGTCAGGATGCCATAGCAGGAGGAACTCTTCTGGAAATTGCAGTATGGGATACGGAAGAGGAAACCTTTCAGCTTGCAGCGGAGTTTGACGCAGCAGGGGAAGGGGAGAGGAGCGCTCTTTATCTGGATGCCCAGGGACAGGGAGTTTGGCTAGAAATCGCAGATGATGAAGAAAATTTCCGTCTGTTTCAATTGGAAACAGATACGTCACGTTTTGAGAACAGATGGAATTTCCATACCCAGTTAGATGAATGGGGCGGTCTGGAGTATTATCTGGATCAGGATGCAGTGGAAAAAGAAATCTGGACTGCCAGAATGACAGAAGCAAAGCAGCAAAGAGGAATGACGCCTCTTACCGGCTATCTGCCGATTACAGATGAAACTATTACAGAACAGGTGGATCGGCCTTTGACAGAAGAAGATTTGAGGATGTGGCAGGAATAAAGCCAAAATACCAATGAAAGTAAAATAAAGGCAAATTAAAAATACAGAACCTTTCAGGGAGCGTGTCTGAGCGTTCATTCCCTCTTATCCCATGGGATAAG
>JAAWIS010000164.1 GCA_022796475.1 Lachnospiraceae bacterium
ATCAGGGGATGCCCGTGAAAAATTGAAGTCACTTTATCCAAAACTCAGTTAATACGGGTTTTGGACATTACCATATTTATCAACCAGACAGAACACTAGAGTGTGTCTTGACCGCATTCTCTTCTGGCAAGTCATTTGGCAAAACGTAAACGTGTCAGTACACTACTGGCTGGATTTTTCAAATCCGTATAAAGCAGCTCCCAGGGCTCCCATGAGCTGTGCCATCGGATCGAATACAATCTCCGTGCCCAGTTCCTTTGCCATAGCATTCCGCACACCGGCATTCCTGGCTACGCCGCCGCTCATGCATATTTGTTCCTTAATGCCTGCCCGCCTTGCCAGAGATGCTACCCGGGTTGCCACAGACTGGCAGATTCCGGCAACTAAATCCGGAATTTCCACACCGGAAGCTAACTGGGAAATCACTTCTGACTCTGCAAATACGGTACAAGTGCTTGATATATTTGCCGGTTTTAACGACTTAGCCGCCTGTATTTCAAGCTGTGAAATATCTAATTTTAAAATATTAGCCATTACATCCAGAAACCGCCCCGTTCCTGCTGCACATTTGTCGTTCATTACAAAATTAACCATACGTCCCTGTTCATTAAGGGATAATACTTTTGCATCCTGGCCGCCGATATCGATTACGGTCCTTACCTGAGGACAAATATGATGAACCCCTAATGCATGGCAGCTTAATTCACTGACCTGAAAATCAGCTCCCTGATAAGTCTGCCGCCCATAGCCTGTGGCCACAATACAGTCGATTGCCTCTTTCTGCACGGTACTGTTCTTCTGTACCTCTTCAATGGCCCGTGATACGCCGTCAGTGCCCACTGTTGCGATAACAATTGAGGACGCCATAATTTCTTTTCCATCCTTTAGCATGACAGCTTTTGAAGTCGTTGAACCGATATCAATTCCTAATGTCACCATACCTTATCTCCTTACCCGAATTTATCATTACGATTCTTATCTGCCCATGTCTTCTTGTCTTTTTTTTATCAATTTATCACTTATAATCATTCGCTTCTCATTTGTTGAATCTTACTTTATTTTCCATTTACTTTTTCTGATCATTCCATTTTTGCTGGCTGAGATTGTCAGCTGATTAGTTGCTGATGATATGAAATTGAGTTGCCGATGAATTTGAATATTTATGTGTAGTTGTCTGCGCCATTCTAGTATTCCAGTGTTCTAGTATACAAGATGGTGTAAAAAATAATTTGCTGGCTGCCAGCAAATCCTCTTAATATGACGTTATTATCTTAACAAACCTTATTCGATTTGTAAACATATTTTTTATATATATTTTATAATTGTTAGAAATCCATAATTTTTTTTGGTACTTATATACAAACTATACAAAGGCTTATGCTGTCAGGTGCAGTGAATACTACCCCTGGCAGTCATTTTTCGTTCTCTTTTAACGGTTCGCTCTTTGTCAGTCCAGCTTAAAATAGGACGGATACTGTTCAATCGCCTGATCCTTTACTGGCGTAATGGTCTGCAAGTGAAGCGAGATCTTTTCCTGAGCTAATAAAAGATTTTCCTGTTTAATCGCTTCTACAATTGCCCTATGCTCTGCAATCAGTTCCTTAATCCGGCAGGCAAAGGCTACATCGAAACTGCGCCACCTGCCTAAATGCCTCATAATATCTCCAAGCATGTCCACCAGAGCATACCGTCCCACACCTTCAATCATAATTTTATGAAATTCTGTATCCAGTCTTGGAAATTTTCCAAAATAATTCTGCTCATTGCTGCATTTCTCCTGTTCCACCAGATTTTCCTCTAAGCGCTCCACCAAAGCTTTCCTGTCTTCTCGTTTCAAGGAAGTAAACATCTCGTACACCACCTCCTTCTCTACTGCTGTTCGCAGTACCAAGATATCTTCGATCAAATGCAAGTCCATCTGACTTACATAGGTGCCCCGCTGAGGATAAATTTCTATAAATCCCATTTGCTGAAGCCGTGCAAAGGCTGTGCGGATTACCGTGCGGGATACCCCATACTCCCCCGCCATCTGGTTTTCGCTGATTAGCTGCCCTGGCTCCAATTGTAATTTCACAATTCTTTTTAATATCTGTTTATAAACCTGCTCTGCTGTAAGCGGCTGGTTATCCTTCCCTTTCCCATTCATAAACCCTTTTCCTTTATGTATAAAGAAAACAAATCATTCCTCAAATCAATTTTCTTTATTTTTCTTTTTTATTAAATGGTATATTTATTTATACATACTTTATCTTTAAGTATAAACGAAAAACAAACGGGAATCAATGGCAAAATGTTTTTGTTCTTATTGTCATTTTCTTCAGAAATAATCGAAACGGCTTGTTAAAACAAAATCCGGCAAAACATGCTGCAAACTTGTTTTGCCGGGTATTCCGCAATAAAAAGCCGTCGTTTCTACACTGGCTTAAATCTTATTTCACAATATTCCAGTCTTCTTTCCTTCCGTCATCCTCTTGACTGCAGATTTGAAGTCTGTGCTGATATTTCTCCTTAGTAGCTAATCCGCCCCGGATGTGGCGCTCCGATTTATTTACATCCAGAACAATCCGCGCCTGGGCGGCAAGAGATGGGTTAATATGTTCCAGACGTTCCGTTACGTCCTTATGTATGGTTGTTACTAATTAGAGCTTTATTTTCTTTGCTTTTTTCTTCATTAGTTTTCTTCAAATTATCTTTCTTCAACCCCTCCGTATCGTAACT
>JAAWIS010000166.1 GCA_022796475.1 Lachnospiraceae bacterium
GGAGCTGGAAGCTTTATTGGTAAGCGCTCTGGAGGATGGGGCATCGTTAGAAACACAAAAAGCGTATACCAAGGCTTATGGGATTATATGCAGCGGGACAGCAAAGCTTGGGGATGGAACCGCTACATTTAAAGTTTATAAAAAACCAGAAACCGATATCGTGATTGGGCTTAAGGGGGTGTAGGGAATGGGGAACATATGGATGCCTGGAGGAGGAGGCGGAGCGGATTTGGACGTTGTGACAGCAGCATCTGGGGATGTGATTAAGGGCAAAGTGATTGTTGGGGCGAACGGAGAGCCGCTTACTGGCACTCTGGAGCTTACCGGAAATGCAGCGGATTCCCAGGTGCTTTCTGGAAAGACCTACTATAACACAGATGCCAAAACAAGACGGACTGGAACCATGGCAAACCAAGGGGCGCAAGCAGCCGACCTAAATTGCGGCGATTCTTATACCATCCCTGCCGGATACCATAACGGAAGCGGCAAAGTTACTGCAAACAGTTTGGCCAGTCAGACAGGAGGGGGAACAGCCGAGGATACAGATGTACGGAAAGGAAAGACCTACTGGAAAGATGGGACAAGACGTACAGGGACTATGCAAGAGAAATCAGCAGAAACGATAACGCCAGGCACATCAAATAAGACCATTGCAGCAAACCAGTTCCTTACTGGCGTACAGACGATTAGGGGAGATTCTGGCCTAGTGTCATCGAATATTGTAGCTGGTAAAAGTATTTTTGGGGTATCTGGTTCTGCAGTAGCATATTACAATAGAAATATGTGTAAAATTCAAAATAATTCCCGGTTAGAATCATTTCAAGCATATGTGTATCCTGGGGGAACGTTGAAAAGTTTCAAAACAAGGTTTTTTACAATTGAAACGATTGGATCTAAAAAAATCATTGGAATCGATTATATGACTTATTGCGAAAATGATCAGCAAAGTATTAGAGTGGTATCAGATAAGAGCTCATCAGCATTGATAGCTGATGATTGCTATGGGGCTGTGGGCAGTTTACATTGCGGGGAACCTTCCCCTGCAGCGAATGCCCGCATTTGTTATCAAATTAGCAATCCTGGACTATTTTGCAATTATGAAGCAATTTTATTTCCGTATACATATAATGGGGATCTATCAACAAAAGGGGCTGTATATGGTGATTATTTTGCAAAAATCCCTATCGTTATTATGAATAATGCCGCACAAGTCGATTTTGTGGATGACTGGAATCTTAGAGTCCATATGAATTAAAATGGGGACAAGGAAAGGGGAATGTGAAAAAATGAAATTTGATTTTGTTGACACGTATAATACCGCTGTAGGGGCGGCAGTGGCGGTACTCTCTGCCATATTCGGCGTATACTGGTATCTGTTTGCAGGATACTTGATTCTCAATATCCTGGACTGGCTGACAGGCTGGTACAAGGCCAGAAAGAAGAAGCAGGAATCCAGCTATCGGGGATTAAAAGGGATCGTAAAGAAAACAGGCTACTGGGTGATTATCCTGGTGGCTTTTTTGATCCCGGAATTATTTATCCAGATAGGGCAGGACTTGCTAGGGGTAAACCTGGGGTTCCTTACCTTGCTTGGATGGTTTACCCTGGCGGCGCTTCTGGTAAATGAAGTCAGAAGCATCCTGGAAAATCTGGTGGAATGCGGTTATGGTGTACCAGATTTTTTAATCCGAGGACTAGCTGTAACGGAAAAGCTGATCCATGCGGGTGTAAATATTTCGGATCGGGATTTTCCAAACAAGTTGGATAAAAAGATGATGGAAAAATGGAATTATTACGGTAAGGAGGATGAAAGCAATGAAAAATAGAATGAAAGTGTTTGTACTGCTCCTGTGCGTTTCGCTTTTAATCATTGGGTGTAGCGAGGCCGATAAGGTAAACGCTAATATTTCGCAGCAGGCGAATTATTTTGAATGCGAACGAAAAATTACGGTGTACAATGCCAGGACTGACATGGTTATTTTGGAAGCGGAAGGGTATATGTCGATTTCCAATAATTCTAGTGGTGAATTGGTATGTACGGTGAAAACCGGCCCTAACGAATATAAGAAGAATTACATCTATCTGAATGAATATACGATGTATGTGGTGGAGGACATCACAGGGACGCATACGGATCCATATCATTATAAGATGTATTTCCATACGGTGTTTCCTATTTCTACAGAAACTAAGCCATAAAAATAAAGCAGCGAACAAGCAGGTCTGGGGAATCTGGACCTGCTTTTAAGATAGGGGCGTATTATGACAAAGCAAGAGTTTATTAAAATGATAGTGCCGCTGGCGCAAGAGGAACAGAAGGAAACAGGGATCCTGGCCAGTGTGACCATTGCCCAGGCCTGCTTGGAATCCGGATATGGGACAAGTGAGCTGGCTGTCAATGCGAATAATCTGTTCGGGATGAAATGTATGCTGTCTGGAAATACCTGGGAAAGTGTTTGGGATGGCGTTGCAAATTATGAGAAAGAAACCCAGGAGCAAGGGAAGGGTGGGAACGTATATTCTATCATAGCCCCTCCCTTACTGCAATCAGGTTGGCGTTCTGCACCGAAGGGTGGGAACGTATATTCTATCATAGCGCAATTCCGCAAGTATCCGGATATTGCAGCCAGCATAAGGGATCATTCCCTGTATTTGCTGCAGGCTATGAACGGGGAACAGTCCAGATATGCCGGGTTGGCC
>JAAWIS010000002.1 GCA_022796475.1 Lachnospiraceae bacterium
CATAATCACTTGAAAATGCGTGATTACAAGGCATTCGGAGCCTTATAATTTTTATACAGTTATTTCAAATGCAAACTTCGCTTACATGCCCATCTGCTTTGCCACTTCCTCAGCAAAATTCTCTTCTTTTTTCGCCATACCTTCACCTGTTTCAAACCGGAGGAATTTTACAACTTTAAGATTTGCATTGTTCTCCTTAGCCACAGACTCAACATATTTAGACACTACCTGCTTACCATCTTCTGCCTTTACATATACCTGATCCAGTAAACAGATTTCCTTTAACTCTTTATTAATACGGCCCATCACCATGCCTTCGATAATCTTATCGTTTGCATCTGGCTTTTCATTTTTAGCAGCAGCCGTTAAAATTTCTTTTTCTTTTGCAATATAATCAGCATCTACTTCATTGCGGCTGGTGTATAATGGTTTTAAAGCGGCAGCCTGCATAGCTACATTCTTTGCCATCTCTTTAATTGAATCATTAACTACGTCAGACTCTACAGCAACTAATACGCCGATTTTTCCGCCTGCATGAATATAGGAAGCCACAAAGCCATTTTCTACAGAAAGTTTTTCAAAACGGCGAATGTTCATGTTTTCACCGATAATAGCTATTTGAGAGGATAATGCTTCTTTTACAGACAAAGAAGGATCCTTCTCCCATTTTTCTTCCATAAATTCTTCCATTGTTGCAGCAGAACTTTTTAATGCCTGAGCCGCTACATCAGCCGCATAAATACGGAACTTTTCATTCTTTGCCACAAAATCAGTTTCTGCATTCACTTCTACTACAACTGCTGACTTGCAGTCTTCAGTTACATCAGTAACTACAATTCCTTCTGCTGCAATACGTCCAGCTTTCTTAGCTGCTCCTGCTAAGCCCTTTTCTCTTAAAAACTCAACTGCCTTATCCATATCGCCGTCAGTAGCTGCCAGAGCCTTCTTGCAATCCATCATGCCAGCGCCAGTCATTTCCCTTAACTCTTTTACCATTGCTGCGGTAACTGCCATTTTTTTTTCCTCCATATTTTATATTTTCCATAATAAATGGATTTTCATACATATCAACTATTGTGATTCCTAAAATATTACAATTTTTTATTTCTGCCTGAACCAACCTAGTGTGCTGTCTGGTTCATATATGGTAAAATTCCGCCGAATATTTTTCTGAGAGTGCTGCTCCACAAACGAAGGCGTAACGGTTGCTACGTCGAGGCTTGGGGAGTGGCGCTGTCAGGAAAATAGGCAAGGAAGTTTGCCTATCTATGAGCCAGACAGAACACTAGTGTGCTGACACATTTATATTCAGGCAAACCTCCTTGTTGATTCGCCCATCTGTTGCGTTGAACTTTCTAGCCGTAGCCATTGCACGCCGTCAAAATACAGCCCTGCTGATAAATAAAGAACCCAATAAAGCGGCGCACGCTGTTCTGCAAAGTTTTCCAGATATCATACAACCAGCACACAAACATTAATACTACAGAAAACGTTTGAAATTGTACTCTATATTTGCAATTATTTTTGCCTAATTATCAAAAAAATTAAATATTTCAATTAAACTACGGATAATTTCGCTGTTTTACATTTGATTATTCTGAAAATCGTTATAATACTAATTTTTATCTGAATTTACAAAACTAAATTAATTTCGGTCTTAATCTGTAACTGAAACTAACTTTGTCTGAATTTACAAAGCTAACGCTAATTTCCTTCTAAATCTGCAATACTGAAACTAATTTTATCTGAATCTACAAAGCCAACATTAATTTCTCTAAATCTGTAATCCCGAAACTAATTTTTGCCTAAACTTGTAAAAACAAATCTAATTTCTTTCTGAAATTTATAACATTAATATTCAATTCCTAATTATCAGAAACTGAATATTTTTAAGAAGGCCGCCTCAGAGTATGGGCGGCCCTAACACCTTTATCTAACCAATTATGCCTCTGCAGCCTCTTCTGCTTCCAGTTCACCGGCAGCCTCTAATTCATCCATGGCCTCGCCCTGGTTTGCCTCAATAACAGCATCAGCCATCTTAGATACAATCAGCTTCACTGCGCGAATTGCATCATCATTACCTGGAATTACATAGTCCAGTTCTTCTGGATCACAGTTAGTATCTGCAATGCCGATCAACGGAATGCCTAATGTATGAGCTTCCTGCACACAGATTCTTTCTTTTTTGGGATCTACGATAAAGATCGCATCCGGAACCCGCTTCATTTCTTTGATTCCGCCTAAATTCTTCTCTAATTTTTCCCATTCTTTCTTTAATGCAATTACTTCCTTTTTTGGAAGTACATCAAATGTTCCGTCTTCAGCCATGTTTTCGATTTCTTTCAGGCGGTTGATACGACTCTGAATGGTCTTAAAGTTGGTCAGCATACCGCCTAACCATCTTTCATTTACATAATACATACCACACCGTTCTGCCTCTGTTTTAATCGCATCCTGAGCCTGCTTCTTGGTTCCCACAAACAGGATGGTGCCGCCTTCTGCAGCAATATCAGCAATTGCTTTGTATGCTTCGTCTACCTTGCCTACAGACTTCTGCAAATCAATAATATAAATACCATTTCTCTCGGTATAAATATATGGAGCCATTTTAGGGTTCCATCTTCTTGTCTGGTGACCGAAATGTACACCAGCTTCCAGTAACTGTTTCATAGAAATTACGCTCATGTCTTTTCCTCCATTTGGTTTTTGCTCCCCAAAATCCGGGGGCTTTTCTTCCGCCTGCTTCTCATGCTTCCAGGGCGACCTGAACAGAAAAATCATGTATTTTCCTGACTGGCACCTGCCCAAAGAATCCGCAAACGTGCATAATTTTGTCAGCTTTAGCAGTATAACACAAAATAAGCCGCTTGGCAAGCGGCTTATTCTTAATTTTATCAATTTTCAGATTATTTTCTAAAATCATTTCCCATCTGTTTTGATGCTTTTTAACTCGTCAAATACCACATCATTTAAAACCTTAATATAAGTTCCTTTCATACCGGAAGAACGGGACTCAATCACTCCAGCGCTTTCAAACTTACGCAGTGCATTTACAATTACAGAACGGGTAATACCCACCCGATCAGCTATTTTACTGGCTACCAGAATTCCTTCATTTCCATCTAATTCCTCAAAAATATGGGTAATAGCTTCTAATTCGGAAAAAGATAAGGTGCTGATTGCTGATTTTACAATCTGGATTTTTCTGCTTTCTTCTGCATTTTCTTCATTTACCGATCGCATCATTTCAAGTCCTACCACAGTAGTCCCATATTCGCTTAAGATAATATCATCGATATCATACTGAAAATCACATTTATAAATAAACAGTGTCCCCAAACGCTCTCCAGCTATATCAATGGGTGTAATAATCGCCTGATATTTTTTAACATTTTCTTCGGCGAACCCCAGTGTAGCCAAATTTACATTTTCTTTTGTAGATAAAACACTTAAAAGACGCTCGTTCAGCATTTTATCCACATATCCGCCTACCTTATCATCAATCAATTCTTCAATTTCATCCACCCCTGGCCAGATGCTGACACCCAGAACTTTACCTTTCTTGCTGATTACAAGGATATTGGATAGCAGGATCTCGCTTAAAACCTTACATATATCGTTGAACACAACTTTATGGGAATTATTGTTGTGCAATAATTTATTAATTTTACGGGTTTTATCAAGCAATTGTACACTCATATTCAAATCCTCCAAATTGATTTCAGATAGCATAGGAAAAAAAACTTGTATTCTGGATAAATTGTATCATAAATTCCCAGCATTCACAAGAGTTTTTGGAAGATTTTCATTTTTTTTAATTAATATATCGATTTCTCCTGCCATCAGACTTAATTCTTAGGAATATCTGTACTAAAACCACAGGATTCATTGGCACACAGCAGCTTGCTTCCTTTTTCTACCATATAACTTCCACATTCCGGACATTTCTGAGAAGAAGGCTTCTGCCAGGACATAAAATCACATTCCTGGTGATTTTCACAGCCATAGTACCGTCTGCCTTTTTTTGTTTTCTTAACTACCAGCTCTTTCCCACATTTTGGGCACGGAACTCCAATCTTTTCCAAATATGGTTTTGTATTTTTGCAGTCAGGAAATCCCGGACAGGCTAAAAATTTTCCATGAGGTCCGTATTTAATTACCAGGTTACGGCCGCAAACTTCGCAAATTTCTTCCGTAACCTCATCTGCAATGGTTACGGATTCCAATTCTTCCTTTGCTTTTTTAACCGCATCCTCCAAATCTGGATAAAAATTGCTGATTACCGTTTTCCAGTCTACTTTCCCATCCCCTACCTTATCCAGAAGATATTCCAAATTAGCTGTAAAATCCTTATCTACAATACTGGAAAAGCACTGTTTCATCATGCGGTTTACCACTTCTCCAAGTTCGGTCACATAAAGATTTTTGTTTTCTTTGGTCACATAACGGCGGGCCAAAATTGTAGTAATAGTAGGCGCATAGGTACTGGGACGTCCGATTCCCTGTTCTTCCAATGCTTTCACCAAAGAAGCTTCCGTATAATGGGCCGGCGGCTGAGTAAAATGCTGGTTCTCCCTTAATTCTGCCAGTTCAAGCGTCATTCCCTTTTCCAATTTTCCCAGCAATCGGTTATTTTCCTCTTTTTCGTCATCCTGAATATAAACCGACATAAATCCATCAAATGCCAATTTCGATGCTGACAGCGTAAAGCTATATCCTCCGGCCCCTACCCTTACTGAAGTAGTTTCGTACCGGGCCCATGCCATCCTGCTAGCAGTAAACCGTTTCCAAATTAACTGATATAGCCGAAATAAATCCCTTGCTAATGAATCTTTTACCGCTGCAGGTGTCAAAGCAATATTGGTAGGACGGATTGCTTCATGGGCATCCTGAATCTTACCGTTTGCTTTCTTGCTGTCTTCTTCCTTGGCTACATAGGATTCCCCGAAATTTTCTTTAATATATGCCCTGGCTGCTGTATCCGCCTCTTCTGCAACCCTGGTGGAATCTGTACGCAAATACGTAATCAGCCCTATGGAACCATGGCCTTTTACATCTACGCCTTCATAAAGCTGCTGTGCTAAACGCATGGTTTTTTGTGTAGAAAAATTCAGTACTTTCGATGCTTCCTGCTGCAATGTACTGGTAGTAAATGGAATCGGAGCCTTTTTGGTCCGCTCGCCAATTTTTACTTCTTCCACCAGATATTGCTGCCCTTCAAGTCCTTTTTTAATTACTTCCAGCTCTTCCTTATTTGAAATGGTACATTTTCCATCTTTTGTTCCATAAAATTTAGCAGTTAGAGGTTTTTTACTGCCCTCAGCTTTTAAATCTGCCTCCAAACTCCAATATTCCACCGGAATAAATGCATTGATTTCATCTTCTCGGTCACAAATCATTCGAAGGGCAACTGACTGAACACGGCCTGCACTTAAACCGCGTTTCACTTTCTCCCACAAAAGTGGGCTGATCTTATAGCCCACCATGCGATCCAGCATACGCCTAGCCTGCTGGGCATTTACTAAATCCATATCAATATCTCTGGGATTCTTGATAGAATTCTTTACAGCATTTTTTGTGATCTCATTAAAGCTGATACGGTATACTTGTTTATCTTTTGCCTCATCTAATTTCAGCGCTTTCATCAGATGCCAGGATATCGCCTCTCCTTCACGATCCGGGTCAGTTGCCAAGTAAATCTTTTCCGCCTTCTTTACCTCTTTCCGAAGCTTAGCCAGGATATCACCTTTTCCCCGGATCGTAATATATTTCGGTTCAAATCCCTGCTCCGCATCAAAGCCAAGCTGGCTTTTGGGCAAATCACGAACATGTCCATTGGAGGCATCCACCTCATAATTTGTCCCTAAAAATTTTTTAATTGTTTTCACCTTTGCCGGTGACTCTACAATAACTAAACAATTTGCCATAATAACTCCTTAGGAAAGCTTTCTGCCATAATAACTGCCCCCTGTGCACTGTATAAATCCTCTCAATTCCAAATCCAAAAGAATCATCATACATTCACTTAAGGGCAATCCGCTTTGATTTACAATATCTTCCAAATGTTTCACCTGTAAATCGAGGCAACTATACACCATTTTTTCTTTCTTGGCAAGTCCCTTTTCGCTTTTTTCATAAAGGTATAATTTTTTGCAGAATTTTATTCCAAAATATTCCAGCAAATCACCAGGATTGCTTACTAATGCGGCTCCCGATTGAATCAACTGATTGCAGCCTCTGCTTCCTAAATCTGTAATCCGCCCTGGAAGGGCAAACACCTCTTTTCCCTGTTCCAGGGCAATCCCTACCGTAATCAAAGAACCGCTTTTTTCTCTGGCTTCTACCACAAAAACAGCATCTGACAAGCCACTGATAATCCTGTTTCGGATAGGAAAATTTCTTGCTCTGGGAGGTTCCCCTAACCGGTATTCTGAGATAATCCCTCCTCTTTCTCGGATCTGTTCATATAAATAGAAATTTTCTTTTGGATAGCAAATATTAATTCCACATCCCAACACTCCATAAGTGGAGCCGCCTCCCTCTAAAGCTCCTTTGTGCCCGGATCCGTCAATTCCTGCCGCCAGTCCGCTGATTATCTGAACTCCTTCCCTGGCCAGTTCTTTTCCAAAGCATCTTGCAGCTTGTAATCCATACTGTGTAGCATTCCTGGATCCAATAATGGCAACGGTCGGAATGGAATCTTTTGGAAGTTCTCCTTTTACAAACAGACCCACAGGGGAATCCGGCAAATCCAGAAGCCTTTGGGGATAATTTGAATCCAAGATGGTAATAAACTTTATTCCTTGGCCTTCTAAACTATGATATTCTGACACTGCTTTTGTAAAATCTTTTTTCGCCTCACTGAAATATTCCAGTTCCTGTTCCTTTAAAATTCCCTCACGAACCCATTCTGTTCCTTCTATATTATATATCCCTGAAAAGTTCCCTGCATGGCATCTCATTTTTCTGATGGAAACCGGCCCTAAAAATGGCATTTTATTCAGCCAGTAAATAGTCGGATTTGCCTGTATGCCAGTTTCTTCTGCCATATGTCCCTGATTTTCCTTCATACTTCCTCCTCGCATCTCAAATACAGCCAATCTTAGGTATCTATCATAAACCGTTTCAGAATCTCCAGCCTTCCCCACATCGTAAGTTACATCCAATCTTATGGAAATTATGAAAATCTTTAGATAAATGCGCCTCCCTGCATCATAAGTTACATCCAGTCCATACAGAAATTCGTCTTAAAAATCATATTCCATTTTGCTATCTTCTTTGCTTCTTTCCTGTTCTTCTTTCCTATCCTTCTCCTATTCTTCTGCTGTATGCCAGTATTTCTCTTCCAGGGAACGATACCTAACGGCTTCGCCCAGATGTTCTTTAGAAATTTCTTCCTTTCCCTCTAAATCTGCTATTGTCCTTGCTACTTTTAAAATTTTATGGCATCCTCTGGCACTTAATTTCATCTGTCTGTAAATTTCCTTCAGATATGCCTCTTCCGGCCCATTCAATCTGCAGTACATTTCAATTTCCTTAACTCCCATCTCGCCGTTAAACCATATCTTTGCTTTTTCTTTCTGATTCTGATTCGATCCATCATGGTTCTGTATCTGAAACCGTTCTTTCTGTATCTGTTGAGCCTTTACCACCCGTTTCCGAATTGCTTCTGAATTTTCATTTTCTCCCTTGCAGCGAAATTCTTCATACGCTACAGGAGCAGCTTCCACTGTAACATCAATTCTGTCTAAAATTGGTTTCGATACAGTTCCAATATATCGCTTTACCTGCCAGGGACTGCATCTGCACTGAGTGCGATCCGGATAGAAACCGCAAGGACAGGGATTCATGGCGGCTGCAACCATAGTGTTAGCTGGAAAAGTACAGGCTCCATAAAGCCTTGAAATGGTCACAGTCCGATCTTCTAATGGCTGACGCAAAATTTCAATTGCTTTTCCGGAAAACTCTGGAAGCTCATCTAAAAATAGCACGCCTCCAGATGCCAGTGAAATTTCTCCTGGCCTAGGAATCATGCCTCCCCCGGCCAGCGCGGTAGGCGTGATAGTATGATGAGGGCTTCGAAAGGGACGATTCGTCATTAATGGAACCCCTTCCGGCAAAAGGCCGCTTACGCTGTATATTTTCGATATGGCAATGCTTTCATCCCGACTTAAAGGAGGAAGAATCGTGGGAATCCTTCTGGCTGCCATAGTTTTTCCAGATCCGGCACAACCAATATAAAGGATATTATGCCGGCCTGCCACTGCTACTTCTGTTGCACGCCTAATTACGGCTTGTCCGTTTAAGTCAGAAAAATCAAGATCATACCCATGGCTTAGTCCCTCTTTCAGCTCTTCCCACGGCTGTCCTTGGATAGGATGTATCTGATCTGGATTTCGCAGCATTTCCGCCAACTCCCGAATATGAGATACAGAAACCACTTGGATACCTTCAATTACACTTCCTTCCCGGGCATTTTCTTTTGGAAGAAAACAGCATTTCAAATTTTGATCCTTGGCTGCTGTAACGAGAGATAGTGCGCCGCGTATAGGCTTTACCTCACCGCTTAGCCCCAATTCCCCCACAATCATAGCAGAATCAAGCAAATCCGGGCCAATGAGCCCAAAGGCACCTAAAACAGCAACCGCAATAGCCAAATCGTAAGCTGTTCCTTCTTTCCGGATATCTGCCGGTGACAAGTTAACCATAATTTTCTTTGGCGGCAGCCGAAATTTCCCATTTTTTAATGCAAGCCATACCCGTTCCTGAGCTTCCTTTGTTTCCTGAGATAAATTTCCTGTTAAATGAAACCCTGGAAGCCCTTCATGTGCGTCTGCCTCTACAGAAACTAAAAATCCATCAATCCCCCAAATGCCTGCGCTCCATACCTTCTGAAACATAAAATGCCTCCCTTAATGCCATATCTGCAGATATCTCTTTTGTCACTGAGCTACTCTAATCAAACCGTTTATTTCCAATTATTGTATATATTTTCCATATTTTTCCATATAAGCATTATACAAAAAAATCCTGCAAAGTGCAATACTTTTACAGGATTTTTATATTTTACTATTATTTTTTCTTGGTCTGCGAATGAAAAAGCAGTTTGATCTCTGAAATGTGATTGAAAGTTTTCATTACACTTTGCCCTATGTGGATCACACTCTGTATCAATAAAGCAGAATCCGGAAAATTTGGCTCAAATAAACCATAAACCGGGTAAAAAAGCTATATGAAATAAATTTGAACCCAACAGAACGCAAAATATGACGCACATCTGACTGAAATCAATTTTCAGCTCATGTCTTGACCAGATTATATTCAGGCAAGGAGTCAGCACACTAAAATTCACCGATTGTTTCGTAAATAAAGTTATAACGCTTTATATTCAGGAACTTTTTTCCAGCAATTTCTGAAACTGGCTTAAATCTTCCCCTTTTAATGTTCGTTTTAACAGCTCTGGAAGGTTTTGCGGGTTGCAGGCAAAACAGGGAATTCCCATGGAAGCAAGGCGGTCTGCCATCTGCACATCGTAATAAGGCTTTCCTCCGTCAGCAATTGCCAACAAGCTTACTACGGTTACTCCTGATTCTTTCATCTCATGGAAACGCCGCAGCAGTGCTCCCCTGTTTCCGCCTTCTTCCAAATCACTGATCAGAAAAAATATAGTTTTTCCTGGATTTTCAATAAACTGCTGGCAGTACGCCACCGACTGATTAATATCCGTTCCGCCTCCCAACTGAAATCCAAACAGTAAATCCACCGGGTCCTCACATTGTTCTGTCAAATCTACCACTTGTGTATCGAATGCAACCACATTTGTTTTTACAGCAGACATACTTGCTAAAATACAGCTCATTACGGAAGAATATATTACAGATTCTCCCATCGATCCGCTCTGGTCAATATCCAGAATAATCGTATATTTATTCGCAGCTGATGTGGTGGTACGATCAAAAAAATAAAAATGATCCGGAATTACTTTTTTCCTTTGCAGATTATAGTTTTTCAATCCTCTTTTTATTGTTGACTGAAAATCCAGAGCTGACGCTGAAGGAATAGGAGAATGCTGATGGCGGTTTAATGCGGCAGTAACTGCCCGCTGAATATCATCTGCCAGCAGGTGGTTAATTTCCTCCACAATCCTTCTAATAAATTCTCTTGCACTATCTTTTGAATGTTTTGGAATCTGGTCTTTCAGCATTAAAATAGCACTTGCCATACCAATATTAGGCTCCATCTGTTCCAGC
Source organism: Lachnospiraceae bacterium (assembly GCA_022796475.1). Taxonomy (GTDB): domain Bacteria; phylum Bacillota; class Clostridia; order Lachnospirales; family Lachnospiraceae; genus Caccovicinus. The sequence continues at coordinate 10,251 of JAAWIS010000002.1, forward strand.
AGCTCTGGTTCCAAAAGAAGCTGCTTAAAACCACACCGTTCTACAGCGTCTGTCTGGATAATTTTTACAATATCCTGTTGAAAAAGGCTTCTTACATCTCCCAGCCATTTCATAAGCAATGGGTGGGACGGGCCACGTCCTCCGCCGCTGCCCAAAGCTTTACCAAAGCCACCTTCCGTTGTTCTATTATAAATTGCAGCTAAGGCCTGATCCATTAACAGCTCTTCATCCGATAACTGGGGCATACCCGATTCATCCATTTGAGAAAAACCGTGTTCACTTTCTGCCCCCAGAATCAGCCGCCATCTTTTGATCCGTTCTCTGTTCTCCATACTATTGTTCCTCTAATCCTCTGATTGCTACAAATCAAAATCAAAATCTGCTAAATCAGCCAGCAGTTCAAGTTCTCCTTCTGACAAATTATCATTTAAAATCTCGCTGACCTGCCTGGGATTAATCTGCCAAATCTCACCAAAATTTTCTGCAATGGAATTCTTTTCAGCAGAGGAAAAATCAGCAAATGCCCGTCTGAGAAATACCAAAGCCCTCTTAAACTCCTGATCATCCAGAGAATCTAAATATCCGCTTAAACTTTCCCATAAAGACATTCTGGCAATCAATGCGAAATGATTCTTCATGGCCAGCCCTTCAAACCATCCGGCTCCTAAATCAGCCGGCATACCTTTCGATAACCGCCGTTCCACTTCCATTCCCAATGATACATTATCCATCCGGCCTCTCTCTAACAGCATAGCAGCAGCAAGGCCGGAAAGCTTTGTATTCAAATCATCCCGTTTCGCAATCTCATATAATACCTTTACCCATCGCTCCTCATCAATAAATTCCTGGTCCCTCACCAATCGGTTAAGACGCTCCATTCCTGACATCACATCTTTTGCACCCTGATCATCACAACTGCAGCTTTCCGGGAGAATCAAGCAGGCACGCAAAAAAAGCTGATCCAAAACAGGAATTAAAAATGAGGCATCTAAATGCCGAATATCTCCATAGCTCACAGAAAGTGAAAGGCTTTCTGCCGCCTGGCTGATTTCCTCCACAGATGCGGCATCAACAGCTAATTGTTGCAGCGTCTTTCTGCCATATTCTGCTGCCTCCGGCATTCCGCAGCAATATGCCTCTTCAATTACATGGGCTACCTGGCCGATTTTTTCGGTTCCTTCTGCCTCCTCTTTTAACACAAATGAGGCGGCCTGTCGGATCGTATCTCCTTTCAAAACGGTTTCCACCAATTGAATTTCAGCTTCTGGAGTCCATTGAAGATGCCAAAGCTCTCCCCATGTGGCCTTTTCCTGGCTAATTGATTCCTGCTTTGCAAATCGAATCTGTAAAATTCTTAATTGATGCAGAAAAAAGGAACGCTCTAAATCAATCAAAGCAGCTTTTTTTGATTTTACATTTAGCTTTTCCCGCAAATCTAACTGCAGATCCTGAAGAATCACTGATTTATACTTTGTAAGCCTTAATTCTTCTAATTTTTGGTAAAAATCTGTTTGTACAGAAGTCTGGCTCATACCCTCTGGAAGAGATCCGATCTTAGTTCCTGTTTCTGTATCCGCCACCCCAAGAGCAATCTCTGAAAATCTGCCGTGTCCTATGCAAGTCACTGCACCATCCCGCAAATCTTTAAGTGCTGGAATCTGGTAGCCATGAAGCTGTGCCAATGCCGCTGATAAACGCACAGCCTCGATTACTGATGCTGAAGAAACAGGATTTCCAGAATTTCTTAAAAACTCTGCAATTCGGGCCAAATACTCATATACAGCCAGTTCCGGCTTTCCCCTGCAAAAACCTTTCCACAGCAATTCATAATAAGCTGGGGCACAGTTTCCCGCTCCGTATCCTGCACGCATCGACAAACGGTAATAGGAATAAGGCATCATAGTAGTCATAGCTTCCATGCAGGGAAGTTTTTCTACCTCTTTTTCTTCCATTGCCTTCCCCTCTGTCAAACCAATTACGTGGAAAGCGCCAGTCACTACCGCAATTTTCTCCATGGGAACCTCTGCTGCAGCCTGGTCAATGATATAACACATGTAAGCTTCCCGAAGGCGGTTTTTATAGCTGCCTTTCTTAAGTCCCTCTTCCTTTGCTTTTTCCATGGATAAAAAACGAATATTTTCCCCAAACAAAGCAACACCTTTTCGGTAGGCTTCCTCGTCAGCCGCCTGTTCCAGCACATGCTCCCAGAATGTTTCATGAGTTTCCTCGCCACACACCTGATCCAGCCTATGGTAAATGTAAGAAACTGGATCCATTTTTCCCTGGTATTTTGCTTCTGCTTGGAAATCTGTTTCCTCCCGACATTCTGTATCATTTTGATAATCTGTTTTTTCCTGATACTCTGTTTCTGTTTGAGATTCCGCTCCCTCTGCTGTTTCTTTTTCCTTCTGCCCGTTTGCAACCATTTCTTTTTGAATGGGTTCTTCTATCTCCTCCAAAGCAAGCACAACTCCAGATGGCAAATCCATAAACCGGCACTGGCACCCATGCTCCTTTGCCCAAAGAGCTGCCTGATATTCCGGCGAATATTCTGCAAAAGGATACAATACCGTTCGGATCGGTGCTTCTTTGGTATAAGCCATAATGGCAACAGGCGGTTTCACCTGCTTATCTGTAAGAAACGGAAGCATTTCACTAAAATCTGAGGGCCCTTCAATCAAGATAAGCTGGGGCTGAACCTGATCAAAAAACTCCCTGACATAATGTGCCCCGGCAGGTGACAAATGGCGGATCCCGAATATATTTGCCTTTCTACCTTCAGCCATTTAATTCTTTGCACTCCTTATACAGACCAAGCCATTTAGAACCCCGCTTTTTCATAATATTTTCCAGATATTCCTCCCACGCCTTTCCATCTTTTGCCTCATCTTTTACCACTGCCCCCTGAAGTCCGGCTGCCAGATCATAATCCGTGATGGTTCCATTTCCAAAGCTGCCTGCTAAAGCCATACTATTTGCCAGCAGGGAAATGGCCTCTGCTGTAGAAAGTACCCCGCCAGGCGTTTTCAGCTTTTGTTTTCCGTCTAATGTAACTCCCCTGCGAAGCTCCCGAAAAATCGTACACACCTTTTCTACCACTGCCTGCTCCGGAAGCCGGGCATTTAAATCCAGGTTTTCTGACAACTGACTCACCCGGGACTTTACAATTTCCATCTCAGACTCCAGGCTCTCCGGCGAAGGAAGAACTACAATATTAAACCGGCGCTTTAAGGCGGCTGACATCTCATTTACCCCTTTGTCCCTGGTATTAGCTGTGGCAATCACAGAAAAACCTTTTTTAGCAGGCAGTTCAATTCCCAGCTCCGGAACGGAAATCCGCTTTTCTGATAAGATGGAAATCATCGCATCCTGAACCTCAGAAGCACATCTGGAAATCTCTTCTACTCTAGCCACGGTTCCTGTTTCCATCGCGCGATAAATCGGGCTTTTAATCATAGCCGCCAAAGACGGCCCATCTGCAATCAGCATGGCGTAATTCCAGGAATACCGGATCTGTTCTTCTGTTGTTCCTGCCGTACCCTGAATTACTTTTGTGGAATCTCCATTAATTGCGGCTGTCAGATGCTCAGAAAGCCAGGATTTGGCGGTTCCTGGCTCTCCAATTAAGAGAAGCGCCCGATCGGTCACTAAAGTGGCAATGGCAATCTCCACTAACCGCTGGTGGCCAATATATTTTGGTGTAATCTGGCGGCTTCCGGCCTTTCCTCCAATAATATAGGTTAAAACAGAACGGGGCGACATCTTCCAGCCTTCCGGCACTGGATCCGTTTCCGCCTGAATCAATGCATCAATTTCTTCCTGATATAATTGCTCTGCCGGAAGGCGTAGCACTTTTTGTTCCTGTTCCATATCCCATTTCCTTTCTGATCCATTTCCTTTATAGTGTTCTGACCGCATTATATCTGGCAACTGTGGGTTCCGCTTGATACCCAAAAAACAGAATCAGATATATTTGACTCAAATAAATGCAGCGTGAAAGGCCGCATAAAGTGAATCTGAACCCAATATACCATGAAGCGGGGCGTGCAGAGGGCTGAAATGAATGTATGAATACCTTTTAATTCAAAAAGACATCCATTAAAATACTTCATGCTTAGAGGCACCGTTATGGAGCTGTTCCAGCCATCGGTCGATCACACTGCTTCCGTTTATCGTTTTCCCTGCCCAGGCCTTTTTCACAGCTTCCAGCTCTTCTGTCAGTTGTTCACTTTCCATAGGCAGTTCCCAAATTAGTTCTCTTACCCGGTACACCCAGGCACTTCCCTGAAAGGTTTTACATGCAGTTTCTACAAACCCTTTAAAATCAGTCCAGCCGTTTTCCTTCAAAATCGCCACATCAGCCGCTGAAGGTCCTTCCCGCAAAGCACGGGAATAAAAATATTGACAATAACTTTCTTTTAAGTTTTCGTCGTTCCGGCGCCTTAAACGATAAAGCAGCGCATCACATCCTGTATAAGGAGTACCGACGGCAGGATATTTTTTCGGACACTGATGCCTATGCTTCATGAAAAGAGAGTACCAACGAATATCAATTCCGTCTTTTAAAATACGAAAATCTTGTTCCCTCTGTACTTCCTGACAAAATCCCGACCTTTCCTTTAGATAAACTACATATCCTTTCTCAGGCTCATAAGATATCCTCTGCATAACATGAAACAAACGGGCGCTTTGGCGGCTTTTTTCATCAAAAATACCATGAAACTGCTCATAAACCTGGCTGGCAGAGTCTTCTGCCAATGCTGCTGCAAATACTGGTTCAAAATAAACATCACCATACTGTGACAGAAGCCTTTGTGCCATCTCTTTATATAAACGGCTGTTTTCATCTTCTGGATGATAAACAGAAAATATTGTTTCCATCATTACTTCGGACAAATGGCTGCGAAACTTTTTAAGGCCTGGTTCACCTGCTATCCATTCCAGGATCTGGCGAATTTCTCCCTCCATCCGCCGGGTGCACACGTTCAGCAGGCTGAAAAAACCTTCTTCCCACTCCTTTTCTTCCTTAGCTTGATCGGTTTCCGAATTCTCCTGCCCTTGTTCAGCTCCCTTCGGATTCAGCAGCTTATCTGCCTCATTTCTAATGCCTTTCGCAACAAGTCCAGGGATATAAGAGGCACGGGAATCCCCTAATAAATTGGCCATCTCTAAGCCGTTAGAAAATGGATAGGAATTCCAAAATTTATGAACCTCTTCCCCTTCCATGAAGCTTAAAGACCACAATACTGCATTCTTCATTTTTCCCTTGTCTGTTTTCAGCAGATCAAATAAAAGCTGCCGGTTCCCCTGGTGATGATGCAGAGCGCAAATCAAAGCCTCCCGGATCTCCTTCTTGCTTTCCTCCAAATGATTCCGGTAAAAATCATTTTCTTTTTCCCCTGCTATGGCACTGACAGCTTTAACACGTCGCACCATGTCCTTTTTGCCATTTGGATGAAATCCTTCCTTCAGCAATGACACAATCGGACTGCCAATCCTGACAATCCAGGTAAATACCATGTCTGCAATTTCCGAATAACTATCTCCAAGAGCCTGTACCAGCAGCGGACTAACCCTGTAATCAAAAATCAGTTCCGGATCCAGCTCATAAGCCTCGCTTAGCAGCGCCTGGCGTCCGCTTCCTGTGGAAATTAAAGCATTCAAAAAAGGGTGCAGCCTGCTGTAAGGAATGGGTTTGTAATTTAAAATAACGCCTTGATTCTCCTCATTCCTTTCCTCAGAATCTCTTTCGGAATTTAAAATGCAGATATCTTTTAAATCCCCCTCTGCCTGGTTTCGTCCCTGGGTAATCAGAAACGCATCCAGCAAGCCAATCAGATCCAGCAAAGTTTCTGTTCTGGCTTCCTTGGGTCCCTCATACAATCCCTTGGCCATCTGGCTGATTTTAGCAAATACCGGAGATGCCTTTGCATAAGCTTCTATTTGTTTTCCGGCTTCTTTTAAGCGGAAATCTTCCTGCACCAACTGAGTTCCTGCTGCTGCCGTAAAAGCCAGACGTTCCCTTAAATCATAAAATGGCTGTAAATTCAATTTTCTCCCTCCAATGAACAAATTAAGCGCTTCCGAAACGTTCCGTATTCTCTTGGAAGCCAAAATTCTCAGAGTCTGACTAATATGCCAAACGAACAATAGCCTGCTCTGTTACGATACTGAACGGCTGCATGCAAATCTGGTGGTCGGCTGGGTCATAAAACATCATGCCGAACAGAACCTGATTCGAAAGCAGTCCAGCATCCCAAAGCTTATTCAGCATTTTAACTGTCCCTTCCCTGTTTTTTTGATCCCTTAAAATAATTCGGCTCCCCGTTTTATCTTCCAGTACATAAGAAACCAAATTTTCTTTTGCACCAGTATCCTCTATCCTGCCGATTTTTTTATAAGCAGCAATTACGGCTGCTTCTTTTGCATCTAATGGATTTTTAATTACATTTTTCACCTTTTTTATCAGAGGAAGCAGCTCCGAATCCGCTAATGAACGAATTTCCTGAAGAATATTTGGCGTTAAAGGTTCAAATTCAGCCTGTTCCCAACGTACACGCGGATTAATTGTTCCCGGATAAATGGTAAGGAGCGGGATTTTTAAAACATCAAAAACAGAATCCTCCTGGCGCACATATTTCAATGCCTTTATAGGACGATAATTCAACGAAGTAAAAATCTCCCCGCTACCGCAATCTATGTAATAGCCTTGATCAATCAATTCTTTTCTTGCATCATCAAAATATACTTCAAACGCTAACTGCACCAACTTGGCCGGTTCCCGACTTCTTCCCAACTGGTTCAGCCGTTCCAGATTCCAGATTCCCCCTAACTCCTCGTACAGGATACTGTCATCGTCTTCCCCATTATCCATTTCCACCTTGTTCCTCAGATACTCCTCTGCCTTTTTGATCAAGGCATTGATATGGACCAGAATTTTAATAATTTGTTCCTGGTGAGAAGGATCTCTGTCCTTTTGGTATGCCTCACTTTCTAAAATCAAACGGTTTAGCAGAATCTGGGGCCCTGGCAGATAATAATCTCCAAGCTGCTTCGCCAAATCTCTGTATGATTTCAGAGAAGTTCCCTCAAGAGTGCCGATGCCGAAATTTAATAAGCTGTCAGTCAGCTTTTTTAAAACAGCAATACCTTCCAACTGTTTTTTCATCTTCTTTACTCTGGCGGCCTTTCCGGCCTTTTTCCCTTTAGCAGGAGCAGTACTGTCTTGTTTCTGTTTTTTTTCTTCACTTTTTGCAGCCCGCCGTTCTTTCTTTTCCCTTTTCTCCCGAATCGTATCCGGTAGCTGGCAAATGGAAAACGCCTTTCCTTTTTCCATCTCAAACAATAACGCCAGTCCATGTTTACATGGATACTGTCTGCTGGGGCAACTGCACCTTAACAAAGGAGTTCCCCCTTCAATAAAATCAGCAGAAACCATGTAACAGCTTTTTCCGCTTCCTTTGCACTCTCCCATATAAAAGGTTTCATCTTCTGTTTTAGACAAAGAAACAAAACCGCCTCCAGCCGATATTTTTCGGGCATTCGCCACTGCCGAGCTATTAGGAGCCATTGAAAGAATCTGCTGTTCGGTTACCTTACCCATATGCAACTGTTCACCCTTCCTTGTTAATGTATCTGACATACTTTTGCCAATCCCATTTTCACTAGTTTGACCACTTGGCCTCTTGCCTGCTGACACTCATTTTACCATATACGGCCATCATTGGAAAGCCGATTTTTTCCAGAAAAAAAGCAATTTTAACGGAGCAGTCTTTTGTTCTTCCTACTTTTGCTGCTTTTCATTAACAAACCCCTTACTGAAACTCTGTCATATAAGGCCGATACCGCAAAGGCAGGTGGCTCCTTTGGCAGACATAATTTTTCCGCTGAGGAATTGATATCGTTTGACAAAAGCTCTTCCACATAGAACGGTATTCTTCTTCATCCGTTTCCCAATCAGAAATCTCATGCAGGCCGTTTTGACCGCTGCGGATAATAAACCAGTCTTCGTCTGCCGGATGAAGAACAGCACGTTTCCGGTTTTCATCATAAATCATCCAATTTTCAGAAGGCATCCGATCCGAAAAATGAACCGCCAGCAATGTCAGCACATCATTTTTCGGGCCGATCCTGCTGATTAAAAGTCCTTCCTGTGTTCTTGAAAAACGGGCAAACTCTTTTAGAAGATGGCTTTCATTCATAACATACCGGCATAAACGAAACACCTCAAATACAGACGGAAGATGGAGCATATTTAAAATATCTCTGCCGCAGCAGAACCCATCCACCAAAAAACGATAGATGCAGTCTGCTTTCCCAGGTTCTTTGCTTAAAGAAGCCAGATATATCTTTTTATATACTGTTTCTGATAACTTTTTCCGGATGGCTTCTGATGTTTTCTCCACTTTTTCCGGCGTAACGTTTACGGTTACATATTCGCAGAATAATCGGAGTTCTTCCATTTGTTCAATTTCAAGGCATACTTGGTCATGCCCTTTTTTACTCATCCATGCATCATAAACGCCGCACAAAATTCCGTCAAAGGAATCTTCACATACATATACTGTCATATCGCTGTTTCCTTTCTGTCAGGTATCCGTTCTATATGCATATCATCAAATAAAGAAAGCTGCCGGTAGCTGTCTTTATGCTGGATATCCCAGGCATTCCTGCGCTCATCCCCCAATAGCTGGCTGGTAATATAGTCCTGATCAATTTTAACCGGATTCATCAGTTTTCCGGAACACGTAATAAAATACTGGGCTCTCTTTAATACAACACCCATTTTCTTTAAATCTGCAAATGTAAGAACTGCCGTTTTCCTTGCTGCCACAATCCTGCCTACAGACTTTACCCCCATCCCCGGAACCCTGAGAAGCATTTCATATCCGGCCCGGTTTACTTCCACTGGGAACTGTTCAAGATGCCGCAGCGCCCAGTCACACTTTGGGTCAAGGAATACATTAAAATTAGGCTGACTCTCTGACAATAGCTCTCCTGCATCAAACCCGTAATAGCGCATCAGCCAGTCTGCCTGGTAAAGCCTGTGCTCCCGCAGCAGAGGCGGCCCTCCAGGAAGGATGGGAAGGCTGCTGTCTTCATTAACAGAGATATAAGCTGAATAAAAAACCCGCTTTAAACCAAATTTCTGATATAAAGCTTCTGCCACAGCCAGCATCTGAAAATCGCTTTCCGGCGTGGCTCCTACAATCATCTGAGTAGACTGTCCTGCCGGAACAAAATAGTCCCTTTTCCCAAAAACCCGTCCAAGACCATAATTTCCATATCGGGAACGCCCTAGATGAAGCCTTTTGCTTCCATATGGTTTCTTAGAAACCTCTCCTGCCTTACTATTGAGAACTCTGATTCCTCCAGCCGGATCCGGCAGCAAGGAAGCTTCTTCCTGTTTTAGTCGGGATTCATCCCCTGGCGGAAGACAGATTCCCTCCTGATTTAGCTGCTTTGCAATCCCTGTCTGAATTTGTTTCATAGGCTTTAATATCTTGTCCCTGGTCTTTCCGGGAGCCAGCTTCTTAAGGCCTTCCGCTGTGGGGAGCTCCAAATTTACACTCATCCGATCTGCTAAAAAGCCTGTCTGTTCGATCAGTGCCGGATCCGCCCCCGGAATGGCTTTTACATGAATGTATCCATTAAAATGCAGTTCCCGCCGCAGCTTCCACAGTACCTGAAAAATTTGTTCCATCGTGTAATCCGGGCTGTGTAAAATTCCGGAACTTAAAAACAGCCCTTCAATATAATTCCTCTGGTAAAATTCCATGGTTAGCCTGCACACCTCTTCTGGAGTAAATGAGGTTCGCAATGTATCATTAGAGCAGCGGTTAATACAGTACTTACAGTCATAAATACACTGATTCGTAAATAAAATCTTTAAAAGGGAAATACACCTGCCGTCAGCAGAAAAACTATGACAGATTCCGGATTCTACCGTATTCCCCAGACTTCCCTTCTTCCCCTTACGGCCCACCCCGCTGGAGGTGCAGGCCACATCATATTTGGCTGCATCAGTTAAAATGGTCAGCTTTTCCTGTATACTAAGATTTTCCTGAATCAGCATCTTTTCATTTCCTTCCTTAAATATTACATTTCAGAACATTTGTTCTGATTCCAGTCTACCATATTTCCGATTACATTTCAACACCTTTTCGAACATTTGTTTGTATTTTTTCTGCAAAGAAAAAAGATCGGTTCTTCTTGTTATAGTCTTTATTTCAACTATAGTCAATGGTATGACTATTTCATAAAATGTAAGTGTAGCTATTGGTTTTACAAATTGCTTTTGCAGAGGAAATAAGATTTTATGATTCAATATGATCCTTTTTGGGAAACTATGAAAAAGGCTGGCGAATCAACCTATACGCTAATCAACAACCACCGCATCTCCAGCTCTACCATCAACCGACTCCGGAAAAATCAGCCCCTTTCCACAACTACAATTAACGATTTATGCCGGATTTTAGACTGCAGTATACAGGATATTGCCGTTTATGTTTCTTCTGACCAGGATCAATTTTTATAATTGCCGGTGACATAAGGAGAATCATGAAAAAGCTGCAGGGAAGCACCTGACTTCAGGAACTCCCCTGCAGCTTTTTTATTCTCTGACCAAAATATGGCAGACGGTTTCGATTTTATTTTCCGCTGTCAATCACTTCTTTTGCCAAATCAATGATTTCTTTCAGCTCCACATCCTGGAAGGTATACAAATGATAATACAGCCCGTCTTCCATCCAGGTCACACTTTTAAATGCTTTGCGTTCCTCCTGGCTGGAACCATAGCTGATCATCAGTTTTCCTTCCTTTTCCAACTGCTGATCCCCTTCGCTTGGCTGCTGATCCGGCGGAAGGAATAAATAGTTATCAACATTTCCTTTTATCAAAATATCCTCATATGTTTCAGTAGTCTGAGGCATTCCGGAACTATTTTCACTGTTATCCAATGGCTTGCAGACTGACAGCGAAATATCTTTGTTTCCTGTATAAGATACCAAAGCCTCCGGATAGCCTCCTATACGATTTCCTGCATTATCCCATGCATCTATTTCGGTTACATAACCTTCTTTATAACTGGATCCGTCTGAAAATTGCTCCGGAATTTTCGGCGCCTTTCCAAATTTCTTCTCAGCTTCCCCAATCAGTTGGCTGGCAGAATGAATCGCTTCGTTTTTATTCGTATGGCTGGATGTGTAGGCAATCCTACCTGCCCCGATTGCAGTAGCCGATCCAATAACAATCATCGCTGCTGCCAATACAATACTCATTTTTTTCTTTGATAATTTCATAATACTTCTCCTTTCATGGATCTGATGATGGATGTGAGCAAGAACTCTGTCTTCCGTTTCCTTGGAAAAATATGCTGATAAAACCTTTGTCTGAATTTCATCTTTTATCCATTCTTCCTGGTTTTTCTTCACCTTAACACCTCCTATATACCTATTCCCCTGCCTTAAGCGGCTGCGTTTGCTGTTTGCTGCAGTTTTCCTGTCAGTTAAAAGCACTGTCCTTTCTTTCCCAGCAAACCGTCACTGGCGGGCTTAAACTCTCTTTTAAAAGTTTTCGGGCTCTGCTTAGCCTGGACTTAACCGTACCTTCAAACAGACCTGTAATTTCTGCAATATCCTTAATGCCTAATTCATTAAAGTAATATAAAAGGACTAAGGTACGGTACTTTACGTCTAATTGTCTTACTGCCAGCATAAGTTCTTTCGAAACCTCTTGTTTCAAAATCTGATCCAAAGGCTCGTCCTGAAGTTTATCTTCTTCTATCTGCTCAGCCAGCTTACTTCCCTGCTCTTTTCGCTGTTCTAAAATTCCTTCAAATGAGAGTTCCTTTTTTTTCTTCCCTTTTTTTTCCGCCCTCCATGCAGTTCGAATAAGGATCTGGTAAATCCATGATTCAAATCCTTCTGGATTTTTTAGTGTTTTTCGATGAAGGTAGCATTTTACAAACGTTTCCTGCAGCACATCTTCACTGTCACTTTGATTTCCTGTAATAAAATAAGCCATACGGTATAGCTTTTTGGAATAGGAATGGTATACTTCATCAAAGGCCCTCTCATCGCCTTCTATCATTTTTTCAACGAAAGCTATCATTTCTTCTTTCATAACCTGCTTCCTTTCCACTTCTTTTTGATGCATCTGTTATATAAGAGCCTGCCAGGATCCAAACGGTTCGCTTTTTAGATAAAAAATTTTAAATCTTTTTTGTTAGCGACCTTCTTTTATCCTGCATATGATAAAATAAAAAGGGATTTCCCATATGTCCAATCATGTTTTATGGATGCAGTGGCAGCAAACATGTGATGAAAATTGCAGGCCATGCACAGGCATATTCTGTCACCCTTGCCGGCCATGCAGTCATTCCTTTTCCCATTTTGGGTCTTCTCACAGACGGCCTTCGCCTCCCCCAGGCCCGCCTCCCGGCAGGCCAAAACCACCTCCAGGATACCCTGGCTGGCCAAATCCCCCTGGACCGCCTCCAGGACCGCCCGGCTGGCAGCCTCATCCGGGACTGCCTTCCGGCAGGCCAAAGCCGCCTCCAGGACCACCTGGCTGGCCAAATCCAGGCAATCCATTCTGGCCCTGGCGGCCGCCTCATCCTCCGAAAGAACCGCCCAGGCGCCCGATGCCTGGCCCGTCCGGGCATGGAAGCAAACCGCCGAAACGTCCATGGCCTTTTTAACCAGAATGCAAAGTTTTAAAATTAAAATCCGGTTGCATTCCATTCTTTCATATGGTATAGTAACGTAAAATCAAATTCTAAAACGCAATTTACCTGCCACCGGGTAGGTTATAAGAATCCTGTTTATGCATTCCCGCCTAGAGTGGGCTGCTTAGCAGTGTGATTCCACATTCCCCTCTGCCAAAGTGCAATTAAGAGCGGAGTGTTTTGTTTCATAGGATTCATCTTCCTTGAAGCAAGAAAGCGTCAGGCTTCCTGTCATTAGGTCTTAGAAGACGGGAAGTTCTGGCGTTTTTATTTGAAACCAATTTTACGAAAGCAGCATGGGGGCTTCTGTTATGAAACAAAAAAATTCCTGCTTTAGTCAGTTTATTCATTATACCATATTAAATGTATTTGGCATGATTGGATTATCCTGCTATATCCTTGCCGATACCTTTTTTATTGCAAAAGGACTGGGGGCAAAGGGCCTTGCTGCCCTAAACCTGGCTATTCCGGTCTACAGTCTGATCCATGGAAGCGGGCTGATGCTTGGTATCGGCGGCGCTGCAAAGTTTTCCGTGTTTCGCGGCCAAAAAGCCAGAGAACAATCCAATTACGTATTTTCCGCTGCTATCTGTCTTATGGCTGTCTTCGCTTCCTTCTTTATGCTGGCTGGACTTCTATTTACTCCTGCTATCACAAGATGGACAGGGGCCAGTAAGGAAACTTTTGCCATGACTCAAACGTATTTAAGGGTAATTCTTTTGTTTTCCCCTGGTTTTATGTTAAATGACATCCTTTTAAGCTTTGTAAAAAACGACGGCAATCCTGGTCTGGCCATGTCGGCTATGCTGGCAGGAAGTTTCTCAAATATTTTTTTAGATTACGTTTTCATTTTTCCTCTCCGTTTAGGAATTTTTGGCGCCGTATTGGCAACAGGCATTGCCCCTATTATCAGTATATCCATCTTATCCCGCCATTGGTTCAAAAAGCAGAATCACTTCCATTTTCAATGGTCAAACAGGATTCCTTCATTGGCCTTTCCTATTCTTTCCATTGGGTTTCCTTCATTAGTGGGTGAAGCTGCTTCAGGGATCGTGATCCTTGCATTTAATTTTATTATTCTGAATATCCTGGGAACTATTGGTGTTGCTGCGTATGGAATCATTGCCAATATCTCTCTTGTGGTTATCTCTGTTTTTACAGGAATTGCCCAGGGAATACAGCCCTTAGTCAGCCAGGCTTACGGAAAAAAACAGAAGTCAGATATCCGGCAGATTGGCTGTTATGCTATAGAAGCCGTCCTGATACTCTCATTTCTCATCTATCTGCTGCTATTTTATTTTGCCTCTCCAATCGCTGCCGCTTTTAACAGCGAAGGTGACGCCAGACTGCAGCAGATTGCTGTAACCGGGATTAAGCTTTCCTTTACTTCTATTCCATTTGCAGGATTTAATCTCGTATTGTCTATGCTATTTACCTCAATGGAACGAGTCTTTCCGGCACAGGCCATATCGCTGCTTCGTGGCTTTATCCTGATTCTTCCTATGGCTTTCCTACTATCCTTTTTGGCTGAAATGACAGGAATATGGCTGGCTGTTCCCATTACCGAAGCAGTCACTTCAGGCATCGGTATAATATTTCTAATTCGGGAAACCATATCCGAGAGGTGATAAACATGTCATATATTTCTCCTGCTGTCCAGCCAAAATTTGAGGAGCTTTCCGACAGCCTGCAAAGTCAGATCCTGGAGCGCAATGTATCCTTAAATACGATCTACGATTTGATTCGGGTGCTGGAGGAAATTGTAGCAGAAGGCTGATTTTTTCCTTTACTATTCCAGTTTCCTATAGTATGATTAAAAATAGCCGGTTTTAAAAAAGAGTCCGGCTTGCCGGACTCTCGCGCCGGAGCGCGTCTGCGTCAGCAGACAGTTTCCTTAAGCGCGAAGTGCGCATCCCCCGGAGGGTTTTTTCTTTATAGGGCGCAATTTCCTATAAAGAAAAAAGAGTCCGGCTTGCCGGACTCTCGCGCCGGAGCGGGTCTGCGCCAGCAGACAGTTTCCTTAGGCGAGAAGTGCGCATCTTCTAAGAGGACTTTTCGTATCATAGAAAATAACAGATTTTTCTTTCAGATACAAAGGTAAAACCGGCAGCAAAGGGTATTCTTTCACATCTACTTTTAAATGCAGCTTTTGTCAAAAAGCGAAAAATACCTTTTAAGAGTGAAAGAATACTTTCATACAGAAAGGGGGCTGTGGAATTTGAAACAGGCTGTAAAATTAATTGCAAATAATAAAAAAGCTTACCATGACTACTTTATTGATGAAAAATTCGAGTCTGGAATCGAGCTGTTCGGTACGGAAGTAAAATCCATCCGTATGGGAAAATGCAGTATCAAGGAAGCCTTTGTCCGCATTGACCGCCACAATGAGGTATGGGTTTATGGAATGCATATTAATCCTTATGAGAAGGGAAATATCTTTAATAAAGATCCTCTCCGTGCCAGGAAACTGCTGATGCATAAAAATGAAATTATTAAACTGGCCGGAAAAATTGCAGAAAAAGGCTATACCTTAGTACCATTGCAGGTATATCTGAAAAACAGCCTGGTAAAAGTGGAAATCGGCCTGGCGCGAGGAAAGAAGCTTTATGATAAGCGGGAAGATATTGCCAAAAAAGATCAGCGCCGGGAGCTGCAGAGGGAATTTAAGGTAAAAAACCTGTACTAAAGGAACTGCCCTTAAATGGTCAGTATTTCGTAGGAATTCTATGCTTGACACGGCTCTTTTGCCGTGGTAAAGTAAATAAGGATACTGGTGTGGGCTTACATCTTGCCTTGCCAGGATTCCATGTTTGCTCCTGCTTTTCGTACACAGTACTTTTGGCAGGATTGATTCTCCGCTAGAAGCGGGCTGCTTTTGCAGCACCAGTAAGGGCTTGTACTGGTTTCGACGGGGATCATGAAGCTGGTGAAGCTATCCCCATGCGATGGGTTAAATGGCAAACTTAAATACAAACGCTGAAGATAATTTAGCAATCGCTGCCTAGTTGCAGCTGTCAGCCTTAGCGCACCTACACGCTGAGAACCTGGCATCGATGATGTAGGAAACGACGCGCAGTAAGCTTTGCCTGTGCGGGCGTATGATGAAGCTACTAAAGTTATCAGGATGTCTGCTTCCGGATAATGGAGGGAATGTAAAATAACAGACTATGATAGTAGAAGAACAGGGGACTGGTTTTCGGACAGGGGTTCGATTCCCCTCAGGTCCATCGTAAAAACCTTGTAAACATCAGTGTTTCAGCATGTTTGTAAAATTCAAGGTAATCAAAAAGGTAATCAAACGTATGTTTGGTTGCCTTTTTAATTTTCATAATGTACCCTCAATTGACAAGAGAGTAGATTCCTGTTGATCAACTCCATTTTTGCAGACAGCTCCTTTCCTTTCCATATTAAAAAGAATGCCGCATTATGATATCAAAATCACAGACCATTTCCTCTTAATTCATGATTCCTTGACGCAGGAAACATCGGTTACTATTATAATAGAAGCAATCCATAACAAGAATATCCTTTGGTCAATAACGAAATCAATCATGCAGGCTGAATGTTTTGCTGCCTGCTAATTTTTAAAACAATGGCTTTTGATGAGATGAAATCCCATTAAATGCCATTGTTTTGCTGTTTCCGGAAAATTTGTTGCAATAACGTTTGACATCTCTATTATTATATGCTACTATCATTATATTAATTTTTTATTATTAAAATTTTTATCACAGAAAGGAAGGTTCAAATATGCCGACAGCAGGTCCTTGTTTTGTCATTTCACGCGCTGGCTTGTATCCCCTGACCGATAGCGAAATTTTTCGTGTTCTTCGTTCTCACCCGGGCAGAATTTTTTCCTCATACGAAATCTACCACTACTTTTCGCCTTGGGCACAAAGCCATATTCTGGCTGTTGCGGCGGGATATTCAAAAAAATCTCCATATTCTAATCCAGGCTGCTATGTGGGTGCAGTCGCGGCAGAAATGGTTCGCTCCCGCTCTGGAATCCGGCAAACTACTAAAGTTTGCCCCTATTTGCATCGGCAGTCTGCTGCTTTTTCGATCTAAAATTTAAATGCTGTCTGCCTCATATCAGGAGAAATTCTCATACACGTTCTAACCATTCAGCGGCATCTCACAAAAGAAACCCATAAAAAACCGCTGGCCCTTGGCGGGTTTTTTACGATTCCTGGTATTCTGCCCTTCCCTGCAAGCTACTGCAGAATTCGTAAATTCCGGTACTTAATTCGTCCAAATACTAAAGAAACAGCACACCGATTAATTTTATTTTTTAAAATCGTTGACAAATCTATTTTATTATGTTACGATATTTTTTAATATTAAAATTTTCATTCTATATTAAAACAAAGGAGGACATCATATGCATCCAACATTGAGCGATTTTCAGGTAAGATTTCCAGATAAACGGTATTCTTTCATTCTGAACATCCCCTGTTTTAACTTTCTCACAGATCCGCAGATTATTTCTCATATGCTTTTCAACACCTTTAATGGCAACCCTGCTCTGGATGATGGTCTTGCCGAGCTCCTCATGCGCCGTTTTAAAAACTGCCCCGTTTTCCCCTTGGATGACGCCTCCAACCGGACCTGTGTGGGCAAGATGGTTCGCTACATTCTTGACATTTACGGCTTTTCGCCAGTATCAGTCGGCAAAATTAAAGGCAGCAAATGCGAATTTAAACGCTCTGCTGTCTACCAATAACGCTCTGCTTCTGCTGCGAAAGGAGATAAAGTTTTGCTTACGTTTGATGAATTTGTAAAAAGCTTCCCAACCAACGCCTGTGTGAAAGACAGCCGGACAGCAAAAGCCATTTACGAACAGATTATTTGCTCCGATGAAATTCGCATCCTAATGGCTGAACTGTCGGATCAAAACCGTCCTGCTATCCTGGCCTGCGGCAAAAAAATCGAAACCTTCTATCTTGAAACTCAAAATTGCGACATGGATTTGACAAATCACATGGTAAAGTCTTCTGTAGGAAGAATGATATCCGAATCCTTAAAGCCGTTAGGCTATACCAAAAAGCGCCAAACGCCCTTGCCAAAACAGTGCGAATGCCAATTCTTCACATCCGGATCTGTTTTTCAAAAGACTTTAAATGGGACTCAAAGGATTATAAAGAAGATAGTAGATCAAAACTTTGCTTGAATGAAATCATAATTTGAAGGAATGCTGCAGAACACTAGGATATCCGTCATTATTTTGCAGCACTGCTAAAATATTAAAAAGTACATGCAAAGCCTTCCCTTTCATCTTCCATGAAAGAGCAGGCAAAAAACTACCCTCAGTGAACAAAGGGATACACGCCCCTTGTCCGCTGAGGGTATCTGCTGTATATTACAAAATTTGTATACACGGCTGCTTTTTCTTACACGGTAATCTCAGCCTGCATTCCTAAAAGCTCCCGGTTCTCTTCCAAAATGGGACGGACTGTTTCTTCCAAAAATTCTTCCACTTGCTGCGGTGCACGTCCCACATACCGTTTCCCGTCCATTGCCTCTTTCAGTTTATCTAAACTTAAGTTAAATGCAGGATCTGCAGCTATCAGCTCCAGAAGATTATTGTCGCCGCCGTTTACCTTTACATTTTTGCCAGCTTCCATAGACAAGGTGCGGATTTTCTCATGAAGCTCCTGGCGGTCGCCGCCTGCCTTTACAGCATCCATCATAATATTTTCCGTAGCCATAAAGGGAAGCTCTGCCATCAGGTGCTTTTCAATTACCTTAGGATACACTACCAGGCCATCCACCACATTTAAGTACAGATCTAGTATGCCGTCAACTGCCAAAAATCCTTCCGGTATAGACAGACGCTTATTGGCAGAATCATCTAAGGTGCGCTCAAACCACTGTGTAGAAGCTACCAGCA
The DNA here is from genome assembly GCA_022796475.1 of Lachnospiraceae bacterium. GTDB lineage: Bacteria > Bacillota > Clostridia > Lachnospirales > Lachnospiraceae > Caccovicinus. Next base: position 28,868 of record JAAWIS010000002.1, read on the forward strand.
TGGGATTCATCACATCAGCCATAACATAATTGGACAAGGATGCAATCCGTTCGCTTCGCATGGGATTCCGCTTATAGGCCATAGCGGATGAACCAATCTGATTCTTCTCAAAGGGCTCCTCCACTTCTTTTAAGTGCTGAAGCAGCCGGATATCGTTAGAAAACTTATGGGCGCTCTGAGCAATCCCTGCCAGTACGGAAAGGACACGGCTGTCAATCTTTCTGGAATAGGTCTGGCCGGATACGGGATAACAGCCGGAAAATCCCATCTTTTCTGCTATCCTTTCATCAGCCCTGCGGCATTTTTCATGATCCCCGTCAAACAGCTCCAAAAAGCTGGCCTGGGTTCCGGTGGTTCCTTTAGAGCCAAGTAATTTCATGGAACCTAAAACATGCTCTAAATCTTCTAAATCCAGGATTAAATCCATCAGCCAAAGGGTTGCCCGCTTTCCTACAGTGGTAGGCTGGGCCGGCTGGAAATGGGTAAAGGCCAGTGTGGGCAGCTCCTTATTCCCATGGGCAAACTCAGCCAGTTTTGCCATTACATTTAACAGTTTTTTTCTTACCAGGCCAAGAGCCTCTGTCATTATAATAAGATCGGTATTATCCCCTACATAACAGGAAGTTGCGCCTAGGTGGATAATCCCCTTTGCCTTTGGACACTGCACCCCATAAGCGTATACGTGGGACATCACGTCATGGCGGACCAAACGTTCCCGTTCTTTGGCCACTTCATAATTAATATCTTCCTGATGTGCTTTCAATTCCTCAATCTGCTCATCTGTAATGGGAAGCCCCAGCTCCTGCTCCGTTTCTGCCAGCGCAATCCACAGCTTCCTCCAGGTTTTAAATTTTTTATCCGGTGAAAAAATATACTGCATTTCACGGCTTGCATACCGCTCAGAAAGAGGGCTTACATATCTGTCATTCATGGGTAATCTGATTCTCCTTTTCTTATGGTTTCCCTTCTGTTCCCAATGATTTTTCAAAATCGCCCAAAACGCTTACGATTACGTCTACGATTCAATGCCAAGACGCTTGAATACCTCTTGATAAGCATCTTCAACATTTCCAAGGTCACGGCGGAACCGATCCTTGTCCAGCTTTTCATGGGTATCCTTATCCCACAAGCGGCAGGTATCAGGAGAAACTTCATCAGCAAGGATAATCTTTCCATGATACCGTCCGAACTCAATCTTAAAATCAATCAGCTCGATATTAAGGGAAGCAAAGTATTCCTGCATCACCTCATTTACCAGAAAAGCATATTTTGTAATGGCTTCAATCTCTTCTTCCGTAGCCAAATCCAAAGCCAGCGCATAGTACTGGTTGATAAAGGGATCTCCCAGATCATCATTTTTATAGCTGAATTCCAAGGTTGGACGGCTGAACTTTACCCCTTCTTCCATTCCCATCTTCTTAGCAAAGCTTCCTGCTGAAAAATTGCGGACAATTACTTCCAGCGGAACAATTTCCACCTTTTTCACAGCAGTTTCCCTGTCATTTAGCTCCTCAATCAAATGGGTTGGAACCCCTTTTTCCTCCAGCTTTTTAAAGATATAGTTTGTCATGCGGTTATTAATCGCACCTTTTCCTACGATAGTTCCTTTCTTAAGTCCGTTAAATGCAGTGGCGTCATCCTTATAAGAAACGATTAAAACATCCTGGTCTTTGGTGGTAAAAACCTTTTTTGCCTTTCCCTCGTACAGCAATTCTTTCTTTTCCATGGTATTCCTTATCCTTTCTTCTTGGAGATTTATAAGTTATTGATATAAAAGAACACTATTTCAGTAAAAATTATAATACAAAGAAAAGTCAAATACAATAGCTCTTCCGGAATTTATCTATTAATTTATTTAATGAATGTTTCCATCCTCTTCCACATCTTCTTCCCGTATGATCTGTTCCTTTTCCCGAAATACGGTAATCTGCCCTTCCTGAAACCGGATATGAATTCCAAAAAATTCCTGCTCCCAGCTATCTTCCCTTAAACTGCCGGCTGAAACCTCCTGTTTTCTCCTGCTTTGTTCCCAATCAAAAACTATGGGATCCAGATTTGCTTCTGTTTCAAACACTTGCTTTTTTCCGGTATACAAGACAATACAGCCGCTTCCCGCTACTGTCATCACCCCCAAAATAAGCCAAATAATAACTCCTGCCCCTTTCGATAACGGTTCTTTTTGATAACGTGCTGACTTTAAACAGCGAAAATACTGAAAAAACCATATCCCTTTTGCTCGTTTCGCTTTCCGGATAAACCTTCTCCGTCTTTTTTCCTCAGCTGTTTTTAAAGCTGTCCCGTAAGGAGCCGTGAACGCTCTTTGTTCTGCCATATAATCCGCCTTTTCCTCTCATATTCCACGTATCCGTCAGTTTGATTTACATATTTTTCCATATTATTATAGCAAATTCTTGCTTTTCCTGCAAGAAAAAAAGAAGATACCGGGTTAACGATACCTTCTTTCTATCAATGAGCGGGGAATGGTCCATCCTCATATTTCATTTCATACAACTATTTTCTATTTCATTTATACAACTATTTTATTTCACCCAATGATTTCCTGCTGCTTTCCAGTCTGTTACCTTCCGGAATTTTCGCTGCCAGCAGAAGAATTTGCAGCTCCAGGGCCTTCATAATTCTTATTTTCTGCATCATTGGTCAAATCATCCACTCCGTCTTCTACATCTCGGATCAAATCATCGATCACTCCTGTTTCCCCTTCTGTACTTCCGGTACTTCCGGCTCCGGGATTTTCGTCATTATCTGTGTCGCTGTCTGCAGAAGAATTTCGGTTTCCTCCGGAAGTTTCTGAGGACGTAGTGCTGTTGGTTGTGCTCTGGCTGGTAGCATTCTGGTCATCAGAATTTCTGTCAGAACAGCCGGCTGCCCACAGGGCAAATGTTGCCGCAGTCAGGCAGACCATCAAATATTTCGCTTTTTTCATAATTTCCATCTCCTTTCATACGATTTGCCTGGCAGCTATTCTGCCGGCAGATTTTAAAAATCAGGCAAAACTGCTGCTATGGCAACTAAAGCGTGTCAAAATATTCATTCCCCCTATCAGCACGCCTCACTTTGCCATATATTTGCCCCAAATTCACTTAACGCAGCTTGCTGCCGCCTGTTCATTTGAACCAAATCTCCCAAATCCTGCCCTTTGGGTACAAAGTGTGGCTTGCTTTTGGTAAAAAACGATATTCAGACACGCTTTATTATATACAGAAGACTAAAATTTATAAGCAAATTTCATTTTATGAGTTAATTACATCTGCCATGGTATAAAGACCAGGTGCTTTTCCTGCCAAAAATTTGGCAGCTTCCACAGCGCCTTTTGCAAAAATTGCTTTTGAATATGCTGTGTGGCTAAACGTTACCACTTCATCCTTTCCAGCAAAAATCACATCATGCTCTCCTACGATGGAACCGCCCCGGACTGCACTGATTCCAATTTCCTTTGAATCCCGCTTTTCTCTCTTTGTGGTTCTGTCATAAACATAATGGCAGGAGCCTTCTAAAGCATGATTTACAGAATCTGCCAAAGCCAGAGCCGTACCGCTGGGAGAATCCATTTTCTGATTATGATGCTTTTCCACAATCTCCACATCAAAACCGGCTGCTGCCAGCGTTTTTGCGGCCTCCGCCACCAGCTTTAATAATGTGTTGACTCCTAAGGACATATTGGCAGAACGCAGCAGCGCCGCTGACTGAGCTGTTTCCTCCGCCTTTTTAAGCTGCTCCTCACTCAGCCCTGTGGTGCACAGCACCAAGGGGATTTTCTTCTCTCTGCAAAAATCCAAAAGCCCGTCTGCTGCACTGGCTGAAGCAAAATCGATTATCACATCTGCCTCTTCCTTTACTTCCATTAAAGAAGCGTATACCGGAAAATCCTGTTTCTGCCGGGCATTTAAATCCACCCCGGCTGCAATCTTAATTTCCGGATCCTGACCGGCAATTTGAACAATCACCTGTCCCATGGCTCCATTGCAGCCATGCAATATCAGTCTGGTCATTGGGCCGCCTCCTTATCCTAGCTGGTATGCTTCCATCGCATTTTTCAGAAGTTTCTGGTTTTCAGGTTCCATTTCTGTAAGCGGCATCCGCAAAGGCCCTACTTCTTTGCCCATAATGTTCATAGCAGCTTTCACCGGAATGGGATTCACCTCCCGGAACAGCTCGTTAATCAAAGGAATTGCCTGTATCTGCAGTTCCATGCTCCTCTTTACATCTCCTTCAAAATAAGAGGCACAGATATCATGTACCTTCCCGGGCGCAATATTAGATAAAACGGAAATTACACCTTTTCCGCCTAAAGAAAGAAGGGGTACAATCTGGTCGTCATTGCCAGAGTACACATCCACACAGCCCTCTGCCAGATTCATCAAGGTTGCAATTGCAGAAAAATTGCTGCTGGCTTCCTTTACACCTACAATATTTTCTACATTCCGGCAAAGTTCTACAATGGTCTGAGGCTGAATAGTTACTCCTGTGCGTCCCGGAATGTTGTATAAGATGACCGGAATCGAAATAGCATTGGCAATGGCCGTAAAGTGGGCAGCCAGGCCCTTCTGGGTAGCCTTATTATAGTAAGGAGATACTACCAGTACACCATCTGCACCTGCTTTTTCTGCCTCCCGGGATAAATAAATGGCAGTTTCTGTACAGTTGGATCCGGTTCCGGCAATTACCGGTATCCGACCGGCTACTGTCTTGCAGGTATGACGGATCACATCCAGATGCTCTTCATGGGTCAGGGTAGATGCCTCCCCAGTTGTGCCGCATGCAATGATGGCATCTGTGCCGCCTGCAATCTGTTCTTCTAATATTTCTTCCAGCTTTTCGTAATTCACTTCCCCATTTGGTTTCATCGGGGTAACCAACGCCACGCCTGCACCTTCAAATACTGACATATTTTTTCCTCCTTAAAAAATAGGGCTGACAAATTGTCAGCCCTTAAAGTTTGAATCTCTTTTCTCTTCTTTAAGTAGCTCCCCATCTTGCCAGATGACAGTCATATAGTTCTTTGCCATATGCCCAGGTAAGAAAATCCGGCCTTTTCCTGCCTTCGGCGCTTTTTCCTTTCCACTGCCATCCCCTGTGCCCGTCACATCCGGCAGCATACTCATAATCAGCGCAACCTCTACTTTTCCGTATTCATTTACAGCTTTGCTGTTCCTTATATAGTATCATTCTTCCATGTTCTTGTCAACTTTAACATTCTCAATAACAGAAATGGAATCTACATACGGTTCCAGCCCTTTTGGAAACACTTTTCCGGTTAAAACCACCGACATTTCCTTTTCTTTTGCTTCCAGTGTATGGATCAATTCCTCTAATGTCATAATTTTACAGTCCACAATCCCTAATATCTCGTCTAAAACCAGCAAATCGCATTCTCCTGTAGCGATTACCTTTTTAGCGAAATTCAGTCCGTTGCGGATATTCCGGTTCTCTTCTGCTTTTTCTTCCTCGGAAAGATTTTCATAGAAAGCAGAGGCTTTTTCAAAGCGGAATACCTTCAGTTCCGGCTCGTAGCGGGCAAGAATATCTTTTTTTCTTTCCCCCTGGCTCCCCTTCAAAAACTGAATGATAATCACTGTTTTATTTTCTGCCAGCGTATTCATGGCTTTTCCAACAGCCGCATCGCTTTTCCCTCTGCCGGATCCGCAGATAACCTGAATCGTTCCGTTTTTCATCTGAATACCTCTTTTAACGATGTTAGCACAGCAACTGCCTGCAGGCTTCCAAGTTTATTAACTATTAACGAAACTTATCATATCACATTTTAGTCCAATTTGCAAATAAAACGGATCCTTTCATTCCCCGCATTCCAGTTTGCTGACGGAAACCTCATAGGCAACTCTCTTCTCGCATTCTGTTTCACTGAGTTTTTTCGTGTATTCCCGGCTTTGAACCCGGCCCCAAACCTTTACTCTGGAACCTACCTCAAATCCGGAAGCAAACCTGGCATTCCTTCCCCAGGCAATACAGGGTATGTAATCCGATTTCCCATAAGGCCGGTTTACTGCCAGCAAAAGATCTGCAATCTCTCTTCCAAGAGGCGTTTTCCGATATACCGGAGGTTTGCAGATATAACCATCCAGGAAAATCTGGTTCGTCTTCGTATAGTCTGTAAATTCCTCCATAAAATGGATTTCACGGACAAACACGGAAAGCACCAGCTTATTTTTCGTTCCTTCATGGCGGTTATAAGAGCGGAATTGTCCTACTGCTTCTACGGTGCAGCCCAGATAATCCTCCTCCACCTTAATTAACCGGTTTGATATCATAAGCGGTATGATATCCGCCTGCTCACTGAGCCGGTTGACTTCCAAATCTACCATGTAAAAGCCTTCTCCAAATACCTCATGGCTAAAAGTAAATCCGGATACAATCTTACCAATCACGCTCACTTTGTTGTTTTCAATCATTTTTTCTGACATAGTATCTTCTCCTCTTCCCTTTCAATTCGCCACAGCAGAGCCTGAGGCAGGTTCCTTTTCCCTTCCGCCAGACATCCGAACTGCTGCACATAAAAAGTTTATGCTCCAAAGTTTTGGAATATGACGCAAAAAAAGGAAATCCGGACAAATCTTCTCGACAGGATTTCCTCTTTTTTGCATCACCCTCCTGCGTGCCGGCAACTATCCGTTTGCAGCATTTTTTGCTGTCTACTTATTTTTAAACGATGCACGCTTCCTGAGGGTTGGATCTAAAATTTTCTTCCGTATCCGCAGAGAAACCGGCGTAATCTCTAGCAGCTCATCTGTATCAATAAATTCCAGACATTGCTCTAAGCTCATCTGTTTCGGCGGAACCAGCCGCAGGGCCTCGTCAGCACTGGAAGAACGGGTATTGGTAAGCTTCTTTGTTTTGCATACATTTACCTCAATATCTTCTGCTTTGGGGTTCTGCCCAATTACCATTCCAGAATAAACCTTAATCCCCGGACCGATAAACAGGATCCCTCTTTCCTGGGCATTAAACAGACCGTATGTGATGGACTCCCCTGATTCATACGCAATCAGGGAACCAGTTGGCCGGTATGATAAATCTCCCTTATAAGGACCATAGCCGTCAAACATAGTATTTAAAATACCATTGCCTTTCGTATCGGTCATAAAGGCGCCCCGGTATCCGATTAAGCCTCTGGAAGGAATGTTAAATTCCAGGCGTGTATACCCTCTGGCAATAGGACTCATCCCCATTAACTCGCCTTTTCTGGAAGTCAGCTTTTGAATAATCGCACCGGTAAATTCCTCCGGAACATCCACATAGGCAATTTCCATAGGTTCCTGTTTCTGGTTCCGCTCATTGTAATGATAAATTACTTCTGCCTTGCTGACTGCAAATTCAAACCCTTCTCTGCGCATATTCTCAATTAATACAGATAAATGCAGCTCGCCCCGGCCTGAAACCTTAAAACAATCGGCAGAATCGGTTTCTTCTACCCGAAGGCTTACATCGGTATTCAGTTCACGGAACAAACGGTCACGGATGTGGCGCGATGTAATATATTTGCCTTCCTGTCCTGCCAGCGGACTGTCATTCACCATAAAATACATGGAGATTGTAGGTTCTGAAATCTTTTGGAAGGGAATGGGATCCGGGCTGTCAGAGGAACAGATCGTATCACCGATATGGAGATCCGTAATTCCGGACATTGCCACAATGGAGCCGATTTTTGCTTCCTGAACTTCCACCCGCTTTAAACCGTCAAACTCATACAGCTTGCCGATTTTGATTTTCCGGAACTTGTCCGGCTCATGGTGGTTAACCAGGACACATTCCTGATTCACCTTTAATGCCCCGTTATCCACCTTACCGATACCAATTCTGCCCACATATTCGTTATAGTCAATGGTACTTACTAGCACCTGGGCAGGAGCCTGGGGATCTCCCTGGGGAGCCGGGATATGGCCGATAATTGTTTCAAAAAGGGGAACCATATTCTCTTCCGGATCCTCCAGATTTTTCTTCGCAAATCCGGCCTTGGCAGACGCATATACAAACGGGCAGTCCAACTGCTCATCTGACGCATCCAGATCCATAAAAAGCTCCAGAACTTCGTCCACTACTTCATTGGGACGAGCCTCCGGGCGGTCAATCTTATTAATGCAGCAAATTACCGGAAGATCCATTTCCAAAGCCTTCTGCAGCACAAAACGGGTCTGGGGCATGGCGCCTTCAAATGCATCCACTACCAAGATCACTCCGTTTACCATCTTCAGCACACGTTCTACTTCTCCTCCGAAATCTGCATGGCCTGGGGTGTCAATAATATTAATTTTTATCCCCTGATAAAATACGGCAGTATTCTTTGCCAAGATCGTAATTCCCCGCTCACGCTCAATATCATTGGAATCCATTACCCGCTCTGCCACTTCCTGATTGGCCCGGAACACACCGCTCTGCTTTAATAATTCATCCACCAAGGTGGTTTTGCCGTGATCCACGTGGGCAATGATAGCAATATTTCTTACATCTTCTCTGGTCGTTTTCATAAGTATATACTCTTCTTTCCCTTGATTCTATATTTGGCTTTCTGCAGACTTTAATATAGCATCCGAATTCCAGGTTTTCAAGGGGATTTTAAAAAAGTACCAGCTCTTTTCCGTTTATTCCGTAATAAAAAGGTTCTGAATATTCCATCTGAACCCCTCCGCTGGTTGCCTCTGTTATCTTGGCAGCTGCTTCATCCTTCTGCTGTTCCGGCACCAAAAGGACGGTTACAACCTGGTCCGTATACACACTGTCTAATATGGCAAGCCCCATCTGTCCTGCCAGGTATTGGAGTTTGCCCACAGCCGTATAGTCTGATGTAATCGTCAGTTTCCTTCCGGAACATTTTTCTAATATCTTGCTGTTTCTCAGCCCTTCCTTTACTGCCTGGGAATAAGCACGGACTAAACCTCCGGTGCCTAAAAGAGTCCCTCCGAAGTATCTGGTTACCACAACACAGATATCATGAACCCCTTCCCCAAGCAGTACATCCAGCATAGGCCTTCCTGCTGTCTGGCTGGGTTCCCCGTCATCGCTGCATTTCATCTTTTGGTTTTGATCCCCGCAGGTATAGGCATAACAATTATGGCTGGCGTCCCAATATTTCTTTTTTGTTTCTTCAATAAAGGCAACTGCCTCTTCTTCTGTCTTTACCGGACAGACAGATGCAAGAAACCTGGATTTTTTTTCCACAATCTCCCCCTGTCCTCCCTGATAACAAACGCCATAGGCCTCCTTCATAAGCTCCTCCTTTGTTTTATAACGATATGAAGCAGCAGATTCCTTCAATTCCTCTGTAAATTCCCCTAATCTGTACTGTCTGATATCACGCAGACCATACATGAGTTTCTGCCAATTTTATATTTTTAGTTTATCAAAGAGGCAGATAAAATGCAAGCCTGCCCTTATGGACAAGGCTGATCCGTTAAAAGCGGGGCATGGGAGTTATAGAAACATCATGTGCAGACAGCAGCGTACTTCATTAATCCTTACAAATTTTAATATCAATTGAATTGATTTCAAATTTTTGGTATACTACACTCTATAGTGTGTCTGGGCACCTGTCTTTTGCAGTATTCTCCAATTTTAAGCCTTTTGCTTTTTGCATGCAGAAATGGATTTTCAGACATACTTTAGGGAAAGGAGGAACTTTTATGAATTCATATCACTACGGAATGGCTGCCACCAGGCAGAAAATTGAAAACTCCCATTCCAAAAGCCGCAAATATATCAGCCGGCTATTTTTGAATCTGTTTAAGTTTTTCTTTGTTGTGCTATTATTTCTTCTGCTGACCGGAATTGGAATTGGTGCAGGTATTATTAAAGGGATTATTGATACGGCGCCAGATGTAGATCCCTTAAGTTTCGGGCCAAGCAATTTCGCCACAAAGGTTTATGACAGCCAGGGAAATTTAACGGATACTCTGGTTATGTCTGGATCAAACCGGGAAGCTGCCACTTATGAAGAGCTGCCTCAGGATTTAATTGATGCCTTTGTTGCAATTGAAGATTCCCGGTTCTGGAGCCATAACGGGATTGACATCCGCTCCATTGCCCGTGCGGCAGTGGGTCTTTTAACGGACGACTATGCTGGCGGCGGTTCTACTATAACCCAGCAGCTAATTAAAAATAATGTTTTCGAGGGCGGCCGGGAAACCAGTTTAGGCGCCCGCCTGGAAAGAAAATTTCAGGAGCAGTATCTGGCTGTGAAGCTGGAATTAACGCTTACTGAGATGAAAAAAAGCAGCAAAGAAGCAAAAAAGCAGATAATGACCGACTATTTAAATACGATTAACCTTGGCAATAATACCTTAGGTGTTAAAGTTGCCGCCAAACGCTATTTTGATAAAGAAGTTTCTGATTTAACTTTGTCAGAATGTGCGGTGATCGCAGGCATTACCCAGAATCCGGCCCACTTAAATCCCATATCTGGCCGGGAACGAAATGAGGAAAAGCGAAAAGTCATTCTTCAGTACATGTATGAGCAGGGATTTATTGAAAAAGCGGAACAGGAAGAGGCCCTGGCTGATAATGTATATGAGCGGATTCAGAATGTAGATTTAATGACCCGGGACACTTCGTCACCTTACAGCTATTTTACTGACGAGCTGGTCAAGCAGGTGATGAATGCTTTGGTGAACCAGCTTGGTTATACGGAAACCCAGGCTCATAACCTGCTGTACGGCGGCGGCCTTTCCATCCATACCACCCAGGATCCGGAAATTCAGTCAATTGTAGATGAGGAGGTAAATAACCCGGCCCATTATGATACGGTAAAATATTCCCTGGAATACCGGCTTTCTGTTACCCATGCAGACGGAACTACGGAGCATTTTTCAGAAAAAAATCTGGAAACCTTCCACTCTTCTGTGCTTCATGACCAGTATGACGGCCTGTACCCTTCCCAGGAGGCGGCAGCGGCAGACGTGGAACAGTTTAAAGCATACCTTTTATTGGAAACTGATACCATACTGGCAGAACATGTCCAGTATATTCTCCAGCCTCAGTTATCCTTTGTGATTATGGATCAGACCACGGGGCAGGTAAAAGCTATCTGCGGCGGGCGTGGTGAAAAAACTGCCAGTCTGACCTTAAACCGTGCCACCAATACCCCCCGTCAGCCAGGCTCTACTTTTAAAGTTCTCTCCTGCTTTGCCCCGGCGCTGGATGCCTGCGGCGCTACCTTAGGCACAGTCTACTATGACGGGCCTTATACAGTAGAGCGGAAAACCTTTCGGAACTGGTGGAGCCAGGGATTTTTAGGATACTCCAGTATTCGGGACGGCATTGTTTACTCCATGAATATTGTTGCGGTGCGGTGCCTGATGGATACGGTAAGGCCTCAGCTTGGGGTGGAATACGCGCAAAACATGGGCATTACCACATTAACTAATACTGACTTTAATGCTGCCACTGCTTTAGGCGGACTAACTGACGGTGTTACAAATCTGGATTTAACCACTGCCTTTGCCACGATCGCTAATAACGGAACTTACATGCAGCCTCAGTTTTTTACTAAAATTGAAGATCATAACGGCAAAGTGCTGCTTCAGTCCATGCCCATTACCCGCCGTGCCTTAAAAGACTCCACTGCTTTCCTCTTAACCGATGCTATGTCAGCATCGATGCAAAGCAACCGAAAATTTGCCCGGCCAGGAATCAGCATCAACTCCACCAGCACCCGTGCCGCCCTTTCTAATATGTCCTGCTCCGGAAAAAGCGGAACCACAACAGCTAATAATGATATCTGGTTTGTAGGATTTACGCCCTACTATACTGCCGGAGTGTGGGGCGGCTGTGATAATAACCAGAAACTGGAAAACACCTCCTTTCACAAAGATGTGTGGCGCACAATTATGGAGCGGGTTCATGAGGGACTTTCGGATCCTGGCTTTCCTGTGCCTGCCAGTATTGAAACGGCAGTAATCTGCCGGAAATCAGGCAAATTGGCAGTAAACGGCGTATGTGATCACGATCCAAGAGGAGATGCTACTTATACGGAATATTTTGCAAAAGGTACTGTGCCGACGGAAGTATGTGATAAACATGTGGTGGTTACCGTTTGTTCCGCCTCCGGCCAAAAGCCAACTGCTTTCTGTCCAGACAAGCAAACGAAAGTCTGCATTGCGCTGCCTTTAAATGAAACAGGTGAAACCGATGATTCTGTATTTGGAATTCCTGGGGACTGTACCATTCACAATGGAATCTCCACAATTATCGATCCCTTTGATGAGGATCCGGAAACACCTTCCAGCAGTGCCGATCCCGGCCCTACGGTGAATCCTTATCTGGGACCTGGATACGTGCCCCAGGCGCCGATATCAGACTCTGGAAGAGGCCCTGGAACGTAATCGTAATAAACACAACAAAGTTTATTGCCTGCTATTCCTTCCAGATCCATTCCTGTTCTTCACAGTAACCCCCATGCCCTGCTTAAGGCGCCACCATAAATGAAAGGGGTTCCTGTGAACCCTCCGGGAGGATGTGCAGAAAATGGGAGTGGAAGTTGCCGCTTCGCGGCCCCGTTTTCCCACAGCTCAGCGGCAGGGCGCCCGGCTGTCACAGTAAATAAAAACTATACCCATAAAAAGGCAGACAGAACACTAGTACTTCTCTGCATTAATCTTGAAGTACTGGTATACTGGCTGCCTTTTCTATGCGTATCTTTTATGCTTATTTTTTAAAACGGCTTAATATTTCTGTTTTCAGTTCCTGTTTTTCTTCCTCTGAGAGAAAAGCTCCTTCTGCCCCATTTAAAAGCAAACGCATTTCTTCTTCTTTGGTCATTCCTTTTTTTCTTAAGTATTCAAATTCATCTGCAAGCGTTGTATTGCATACGGTCATATCATCTGTATTGACCGTAACCGCAGCTCCCTGTCTGAGAAGTTTCAGGATAGGGTGAATCTGTCCTTCCAAAACAGCTTTGGTCTGGTAGTTGCTGGTAACACAAATTTCCAGTGTGATTTGTTTGTCTATGATTTCCTGCATCAGTTTTGGATCTTCTGCTCCCCGTACTCCATGACCGATACGGCTTGCGCCCATAGCCAGAGCAGCCCTTACACTGTCCGGCCCGTCTGCTTCCCCGGCGTGGATGGTTATGGGAACATGGTTTTCTCTTGCAGAGGCAAAAAGACTTTCATAGTCTTTCGTCGGATACAAGGCTTCTGCCCCTGCCAGATCTGCTCCGCAGACACCCTTTCCCAAAAATAAGGCTGCCAGGCGGATGGTTTCCATGTTTTCTTTCTCATTATCCTTTCCTCTCATACAGCAGAGAATCAGCCCGGTTTTCAGATCCCTTTCTTCTTTTCCTGCTTCCATTCCCGAAATTACAGCTTCTACTGCCTGCTTTTGTGTAAGACCCTTTCTCTGATGAAGCTGTGGGGCAAAACGGATTTCTGCATACCGCAGTCCTTGGTCAGCTAATTCTTTTACCAGCCCCCATGCTGCCTCCTTTAATGTCTGTTCCGACTGCATACAGGAAACGGGAAGATCAAATTTTTGTAAAAATTCATTTAAGCTTCGGCAATTCTTCGGTACGCTTATATAAGGCGCTAATTCGTTCAGATTATTCGAAGGAAGAAGCACACCTTCTAATTCTGCAAGACGAATCAGCAGTGCAGGCGGCAGGGAACCATCTAAATGAAGATGCAAATCTATCATAAGTCTTCCTCTCCTTTTCTTCTATCAGGCTTTTTCTTTACTCTTTCAGATTATTTGGCCCAAATCCCAGAGGCAAAAGTTCTTCCAAAGCAAATTCCTCATAATCCTCTTCTGATTTTGCCAGCAGAATCCGAAAGGTTTTGGGATTACAAAATTCCATCATTACCTGGCGGCACACACCGCATGGAGCGCAGAGGGTCAGCGTTTCTGCATCCTCAGGGCCTCCTGCTATGGCAATTGCCTGAAACTTATAATTTCCGTCGCTTACTGCTTTAAAAAAGGCAGTTCTCTCGGCACAGTTTGTTGGGGAATATGCCGCATTTTCAATATTGCATCCAGTATAAATGATTCCGCTGGCTGTTAACAGAGCCGCCCCCACCTGAAATTTCGAATAAGGGCTGTAAGAACGTTTTCTGGCCTCCAATGCAGCACGTATTAATTCTTTTTCATTCATAGCATTCCTCCTCGTTTTTCATCTTGGACAGCCTTACTGGCAGTATCCTTCGAAATTGTAACCATTGCCGTAAGCTGCCTCAAATTCATCTTCTGTATCCGGAACAGTGATTTCACCTGTTTTAAGCCTTTCCTTCACAGTCTGCAGCACTTGCTTTAATTCTTCTGGAACATATTCTTCATTTAAGAAAAAATCGGTTCCCTGGTTTCCCATGTCGCACAAAACCGTTCCTCTTTCCCATTTTCCCTCTGCTAAATCTTTTATCTGTTCGTATACCATGGGCTGAATCTGGCTGGCGGCAGAGGCAAAATACGGTTCCGATCCAAGAAGGAAGACATTCACATCCGTTCCAATCACACGGATTCCTGCCTTTTGACAGTGACATGCAAGTTCTTCCCCCGCAATGCCTGCTCCATAATAAATTACATCAACACCTTTTTCTTTCATATCAGATACAATCTGGCTGGCTTCTTCCTGATCCGTTAAATCAGAAGAGCAAAAGCTTAAGACTACTTCTCCATTGGGGTTTCCATCAATCACGCCTGCACAGTATCCATACCCGGCAGATTTTTCATCTTCATAATCTTGCCGGAGGATTAATCCTGCCTGGTTGGTTTTCGTCAGAATTCCTGCTCCCACACCGGCAAGATAGGAAACTTCCTCCCGTTCAAACTTTAAGCAGGCTGTATTTTCCAAATTTTTCTCAGTGCCGTGACCTATTAAAACAAATTTAACCTTTGGATACAACTGTGCTGCCTTACCTGCCAGATCAGCCATTTCCCTGCCAGGTAAAATAATCAGTCCGCAATTTTCATTTACCAAAATTTCCAAGTTTTTCTCATAGTCATCCCGGCTGGCCGATTCCAGGTATATGGTTTCCACAATCAGTTCTTCTGACGCTTTGGCAAAAGCATCTGTTATCTGCCGGTTAAAAAAAGAATCCTCCCTGGTTCCAGCTTCTGCCACTGCACCTGCCCGCAAGACAGGGCCGGACGGCTCTGTTTTCGATGGTTCCAGCTTCCCTTCTTCCTGGTTTTTAGAAGTTTCCTCATGAATCTTTTGTTCCTGCTGATCCTTGGAAGTTTCCTCTGTTTCTGCAGCAGAAGCGAAAGCTGCCGCCTCACTGCCTTCATCCAATCGGCCCTGAAACCAACGGCATCCCCCAAGCAGAATAACAACAGCAAATACCAGTACAGATAACATCCATTTTTGAATACACACCTGTTTTTTTACGTCTTTCATGCCAGTCCCTTTCAGCCTGTAACATCCGAAGCATCCGCTCTTTTTGAACCTTTGCTCCTTATTAAAAGCACATGAGAAAATACAAAAGAAGCCCCCTGGTTCCAAGAAGCTTCTTTTGTATCTGTTTTGTTAACCGGCTGCACCTGAAGCGTGTTTTTAAATTCATTTCCGCCATTTGCACGTCTTAATCCAGTCAGTTAATCCTGATATGCTATACTACTTTATTTTTTGCCACAAATACCTGATAACTGTCTGTTCCTTTTACTTCTTTTCCGGCAGTAATCGTAGCTTTCTTATCTGTGATCACATATTCAACCACTGCTCCTGCTTCGATCACAGTATCCTGCATCAGAACACAGTTTTTCACCTTAGCGCCTTTTCCTACCTTAACGCCTCTGAATAAAATGCTGTTTTCCACTTCGCCTTCAATCAGGCAGCCGTCAGCCGTCATTGTATTCTTTGCACTGGCTCCTGAAATATATCTGGTAGGATTATCATCACGAATCTTGGTATAAATTGGATTCTCTGCAAAAAGCCTATCCAGGTTCTCATCATCCAAAAGCTTCATATTCTCATCAAAGTAGCTCTTCATGCTAGTAATCTGTGCAAAATAGCCATCATACTTATACGCCCGCACATTTAATTTATCCAACTGGTGAGCCAATACATCCCGCTCAAAATAGATATATCCGTGAACATATGCTGTGCCGATCTGATCAATCAAAAGCTCCCGATCCATAATACAGATATTCATAGCCATATTCTGGATCCCTTCTTTTTTATTGTTAATGCGGATTCGGTTAACACGGGCGCTGTCCTCATCTAAGTCAAGGGTGTAATACATCTCACGGCTTTCTGTAGGAGCCTCGATAAGGGCAACTGGAATCTCCTGCTCAGCATAAACCATGGTTACATCTGCACCGCTTTCTACATGGGCATCAATTAAGGAATTAAAATCAAAATTTGCGGCAATGTTTGCGTCAACCATTACCACATATTTTTCCTTCTGGGATTTTAAAAAGGTCAAAAGGCTGGCTAATGCTTCTACACGGCCATCGAAAATCTTTACTGATTTCTCTGCATAAGGTGGAACAATGTTCAATCCGCCATTTTTACGTGTTAAATCCCACTCACGTCCGGAACCTAAGTGATCCATCAGGGAATGGTAATTCTTGCGGACAATCAGAGAAATATTACTAATCCCGCAGTTTACCATACTGGAAAGCATAAAATCAACCATACGATAACGGCCTGCAAAAGGAATCGAAGCCATTAAGCGTTCCGTAACCAGATCCGGCACCAAACTATCATAGGTGTTTGGGAATATAATACCTAATGCATTTACGTTGGAATTAATCATTGTACCTCACCACCTTTTACATTATTATAAACCATAGCATTGGGACCTATTTTGGCGCCTTCTCCGATGTAAACCCCTGGTCCCACAGTTGCTACGCCTTTTTCCGTATCTGTAGGCATGGCGCCAACTACTGCATTCTCGCCAATCACTGCATTTTCTGCAACTATACAATGTTTTACTACAGCGCCGGCCTTGATTACGGTTCCGCCCATTACGACAGCATCTTCTACCACAGCGCCTGCTTCTACCTGTACGCCTGCAAATAAAATGGAATGCTTAACTTCTCCTGCAATCCGGCATCCGTCGGTAATCATTGCATTCTCAACTATTGCATCAGCGCTGATCCGATGTCCGGCCATACCGCTGTTCCGGCTGTAAATCTTCCAGCTTTCATCAAATAAATTGATTCCGCTGTGCTCCGGATCCAGCACTTCCATATTTGCTTCCCAAAGGGAAGAAATGGTTCCTACATCTTTCCAGTATCCGTCAAAATGGTACGCGTACATCTTGCGCTGATCCCGAAGCAGGTTGGGGATAATATTGTTGCCGAAGTCATTTTCTGAATTCGGATCTTCTTCATCTTCCACTAAATACTTGCGCAAAATATCCCAGTTAAAGATATAAATTCCCATGGAGGCCAGGTTCGACTTTGGATTCTTTGGCTTCTCCTGGAATTCAGTAATCTTATCGTTCTCGTCAGCTACCATCAGTCCAAACCGGGATGCCTCATCCCACGGAACTTCCATAACTGCTACGCTGAATTCTGCGCCTTTCTCCTTATGGAACCGCAGGAAATCACTGTAATCCTGCTTGCAGATTTGATCGCCGGAAAGGATAATAACATACTGCGGGTTATAACGCTCAATAAAAGAAATATTCTGGTAAATCGCATTGGCTGTTCCCTTATACCAATCAGAGCCGGATGCCTGCTGATACGGCGGAAGTACATGAACCCCTCCATAAAGACGGTCTAAATCCCATGGCTGCCCGTTCCCTATGTATTCATTCAGCACCAGCGGCTGATACTGGGTTAAAATACCTACTGTATCGATGCCGGAATTTACGCAGTTGGATAACGGGAAATCAATGATACGGTATTTCCCGCCAAAAGGAACTGCAGGTTTTGCCAGCTTTTGGGTCAATGCATACAGACGCGACCCCTGACCGCCGGCAAGAAGCATTGCAATCATCTCTTTTGCCATAATATTGCCCCCTAATTGATTTATTAATTTCTTTGTTGGATTATATCATAAAATGCCAAAAAATAACAGTCTTTTGTATGTTTTTTTCTAATTTCAGATATTTGACAACACAATCTTTACAAATCCTTTTCTTTTCAAAGGCATATTATGCAAATGTTACAATACATCCCCATTTTTTGTTAATAATGGCATCCGTGATGGGAATTAGAACTGCAATTTGTCCCATAATCTCCACAAGATCCGTCACAATATCCGCTGCTGTGGCGGTAACCGCAGTACGTGGATCCATCATGGATATGCCATCCTGTTTCTTCACATCCTTCTAAGCAGCAAACAGGATACTGGTATGTTTCCTGGACAGCCGGCTGCGTCTGCTCTATTCTCCGATGATGGCTGCGTCCATGGCCGTGAGCCCACGCCGGAACCGCAAAAAGGGCTGCTGCCAGGCAGCCTGCCATTGCTGCCGCTGTAAGTTTCCTTCTGATCGTTGTTTGAATCTTCATAATCTCATGCTCCTTTCATTTCCTGAACCATTTCGGTCTGTCTGTTCTTCTGGTGCTCTATGCCATATATTCGTGTCTTTCTCATATATAGGCAGCACTCTAATATATAGTTGATATCGGCAGAACCAGAAAAAGAATAACCAAATTGCTTTTACCAATCAATAAAAATATTTCCCAGGCGCCGTATAGCCTCTTTCATTGCCGCTTCATCCAAATCAGAGTAATTTAACACCAAGACATGCTGGTAATCCGGCTTAACTTCACTGCAGAATTCAGATAAGCAGGAAATCTGAAGGTTCTGCTGCTTAGCCGCCCACTTGATTTCCGTATCTGTCATAGACGTATCTACCTTAACTAACAAATGGGTTCCGCATTCCCCTCCAAGCACCTTCACAGCAGGAAGCAGAACAGACTGTTTGATATTCCGGATCAGACGTTCCCCCTGAATCCGGTAATACTTTTTCATCCGGCTTAAATGTCTTTCAAAATATCCCTCCCGGATAAATTTAGCCAGGGCATACTGCTCACAGCTTGAAGCAGTGTTGGAATAAAAATTAGCCCGATTAATATAACGGATCATCAGCTTTTCCGGCAGAATCATATAACTGATCCGGATAGCAGGGGCCAAAGTTTTGCTGAAGGTATTCATATAAATAATCCGATGATTCCGATCCATAACCTGCAGGGGGGCAATTGGTCTGGAATAATACCGGAATTCACCATCATAGTCGTCCTCAATGATATAACGCTCCGTTTCCCTGGCTGCCCAATTTAACAATTCCTGCCTGCGGGCTACTGACATCACCGTGCCAAGAGGATAATGATGCTCCGGGGAAACATGCACTACACTGACTTGGCTTTTCGTTAAGCTTTCAATGCTGATGCCCTGGTCATTCATATCCAGATATTCCCAATTCAGGCTGTATTCTTCATAAATGCGGGGAATTTTTTTATAGCCCGGATTTTCTACCCCATAAACAGCATCCCGGGGCAGGATCTGAATCAGCCGGCCATATAAATATTCTATGCTGGCACCGATAACGATGCATTCCGGGGAAACTATCATTCTCCTGGAGCGGTAAAGATAATCTGCAATGGCTTCCCGAAGTTCCTTTACTCCTAAAAAGTGAGCCCGCTGCACCAGTTCCAAATCATATTCGGTCAGCACCTGGCGCATCACCTTTCTCCACATGGAAAAAGGGAATTTTTCGTAAACCGCATTATTGGCCGTAAAATCGGCAAACCAATTATCCTCTACATAAATTTGTGGATGCTCTGCCCGCTCTGGATGGTATTTTGGCACGGCTTCCACCCCAGCCACAAAATACCCGCTTTTTTCCCTGGAAACTAAATATCCTTCCACTAAAAGCTGATCATAGGCGTTCATTACCGTTTTTACGCTAACCCCATTATCTCTTGCCAATTCCCGCTTTGAAGGAAGTTTCGTATGTGCCTTAAGGCGCCCTCTTTGAATATCCTCTTTCAGACATTCATATAAAAATTCATACAAGGGCTGCCCTTTCTCTCTTAACGCAAAATCATACCGCAGCATAATCTGGTATCCTCATTTAATTCTAATTTGGTTATTTCTTTGGTATCAGTTTTGATTATAATATATAGATATCAAGTTTGTAAAGCATAAAAGACTTTTTAAATCCATTGGATATCTGCTTTTCAAACAAAATAGATTGACTTTCAAAGCTGCAGTCAGAAAGCCCGAAAAACAGGAGGAAACAATATGGGGGTATACGCAATTACTGGAGGTTCCAGCGGAATCGGCGCAAAAACAGTAGAACAGTTAAAAGCAAACGGACATGATGTAATTAATATTGACCTGCAAAAATGTGATATTGAAGCAGACTTAGCTTCCGTGGAAGGGCGGCAGAAAGCAATTGATGCGCTGCACAAGATGCATCCGGAAGGACTGGACGGGCTGGTTTGCTGTGCCGGAGTTTCCGGTGCATGCGGGAATCTAAAGTTAATCATTTCCCTGAACTTTTTTGGAACCATTTCCATTGTAAAAGGAGTGTATGATTTACTTAAGAAAAAAAGCGGAACCTGTGTGATGATCACTTCCAATACCATTTCCCAGGGAGCTGCCCGAATGGATATTGCCGATCTTTTGAACAATAACAATGATGACGAACAGCGGATCCTAAACCTGGTTTCTAAAATGGACGGAACCAATTTAAGTGTAGGAAACAGTATTTATGTGGCCACAAAATACGCTGTAGCCAGGTGGATGCGCCGCCATTCTGCCACATATGCTGCAAACAAAGTGCGGATCAATGCAGTTGCTCCTGGTAACGTTCATACGGCTATGACGGCTACCATGTCTGCCAACGCAAAAATGGCTTTAAATGCGCTTCCCATCCCCACAAAATACGGAACGGAAACTTTGATGGATGCAGAGGAAATCGCCTCTGCCATCGTATTTCTGTCCTCACATGAAGCCAGGGGAATCAACGGAGTGATTCTTTTTGTAGACGGCGGAACAGATGCCCTGCTAAATACAGAAAAAGTATATTAATAAAGAACCCGCAAAAACCAGGAGGAATTGCAGATGAAACCAATTGAAACTTTTATTGAAATGATCGAAAACAAAGATTTTACTGCCCTTGGGGAATTATTTACAGAGGACGGCCATTATTGCGACTACTGCCCGAATGGAACTGCACAGCACGAATATCACTTATATGGCCGGGAGGCAATTTCCATGTTCTTTCGGAATAAATTCCTGTTCCGCCAATATTCCATTATGGAATCTGTTATCTTAAGTGACAAACGTGCCGAATTTATCGCTTCTTTCGGAGGATATCATATTATGGCCATTGCTACCTTACAGCAGCTTTCCGGGGATGGTCATATTAAAAGGCTCACCGTCCGCCCAAAATAGCTTTTTCACACAGAAGGTGTGCTGTCCAAAATTTACAGGCAGCACACCTTCTGTTTTGTTATAATTGGTTATTCTCCGAATACAGCCTTGTAGTCTGCCTGGAATTTTTCAATTCCTGCAGTGGTTAAGGGATGTTTTGTCATCTGCTCAATCACTTTATAAGGAACAGTTGCAATATCAGCTCCTGCTTTTGCACAGTCCACAACATGGATTGCATGGCGGATGCTGGCTGCAATGATCTGGGTTTCGATTCCATGGATCTGGAAAATCTGAGTAATCTCTTCAATCAGCGCGATTCCTGACATGGAAATATCATCTAACCGTCCAAGGAATGGGGAAACATACGTCGCGCCTGCTCTGGCCGCCAAAAGTGCCTGAGCTGCGGTAAAAATCAGGGTAACATTCGTCTTCACACCTTCTGCTGCCAAAACCTTTACTGCCTTTAAGCCTTCTACCGTCATAGGGATTTTTACTACCATATTAGGATGAATGGCAGCAATCTCACGGCCCTCTTTTATCATTCCTTCTGCATCCGTAGTGGTTGCCTTTACTTCTCCGCTGATTGGTCCGTCTACAATAGAAGTAATCTCTTTAATGACCTCATTAAAATCCCGGCCTTCCTTTGCAATCAGAGAAGGATTTGTGGTAACACCGCAAATAACTCCCATATCATTGGCTTTCCGGATGTCTTCTACATTGGCAGTATCTACAAAAAATCTCATAATTCTTTCCTTTCTTTAAAGCCAGGACAGTTGATTACCAACTGTCTGTCTGACAGCTTGGCCAATTATATGCCTAATTACAGTTCTTTATGCAAATGGGTTTTCTGTCTTATAAAGCATGCCCTTTGGCTGGTTAAAGCCGATTTCTTCTACATCTACCCCAATATATTTAAAGATCTCATACAGCGCTTTTCCAAAGTGTCCGAAAGCAACTGCTCCATGGTGGGGGAAGTTCTTTTCGATCAGAACATGGCGGTAAAAACGGTTCATTTCCGGGATTGCAAAAATACCGATGGAACCGAAGGAACGGGTAGCAACCGGAAGCACCTCGCCATGGGCGATATAGGCACGCAGTATATTGTCTGCTGTGCTCTGTAAGCGGAAGAATGTGATATCGCCCGGGGCAATATCGCCTTCTAACGTTCCCTGTGTTACTTCTTCCGGAAGGGATCTTGCCATAATTAACTGATACTTCATCTCGCAGAATGACAGCTTTTTGGAGCTGGTGTTGCCACAGTGGAAGCCCATAAAAGTTTCCTTCTGTGCATACTCATAATTTCCTTTAATATCTTCCTGGTATAAGTCAGCAGGAACGGAATTGTTAATATCCAAAAGCGTTACAGCATCGTTGCTTACGCAGGTTCCGATAAATTCGCTCAAAGCGCCGTAAATATCAACCTCACAGGATACGGGAATTCCCCGTCCTGCCAAACGGCTGTTTACGTAGCAGGGAACGAAACCGAACTGAGTCTGGAATGCAGGCCAGCATTTTCCGGCAATCGCCACATATTTGCGGTAGCCTTTATGAGCCTCGATCCAGTCAAGGAGCGTCAGTTCATACTGGGCAAGCTTTTCTAAGATCTCCGGCTTCTTATTCCCGGCGCCAAGTTCTGACTCCATATCTTTTACTACTTCCGGAATCCTGGCATCACCTGCATGGTTGTTAAATGCTTCAAATAAATCCAGCTCTGAGTTTTCCTCAATCTCCACGCCTAAGTTATAAAGCTGCTTAATGGGCGCATTGCAGGCAAGGAAGTTTAACGGCCTTGGTCCGAAGCTTATAATTTTAAGCTGAGAAAGGCCGATGATTCCCCGGGCAATCGGTACGAATTCCTCAATCATATCGGCGCACTCCTGGGCTGTTCCTACCGGATATTCCGGAATGTACGCTTTAATGTTGCGCAGCTTTAAGTTGTAGCTTGCATTTAACATACCACAGTAAGCATCTCCCCGTCCCTGGATTAAGTTATTTCCGCTTTCCTCTGCCGCAGCAATAAACATGGCAGGGCCGTCAAAATGCTTTGCCAGCAGCGTTTCTGATATTTCTGGCCCGAAATTCCCCAGATATACCACTAAAGCGTTGCATCCGGCAGCTTTTATATCTTCTAATGCCTGAACCATATGGATTTCGCTTTCCACGATGCAGACAGGGCACTCATAAATATTCTTTTCATCATACTTTGCCTTGTAAGCCTCCACCAAAGCTTTTCTCCGGTTCACGGAAAGGCTTTCCGGGAAACAGTCGCGGCTTACTGCCACGATGCCGATTTTTACTTCTGGCATGTTCATCATAGTATTGTCCTCCTGTTTTCACTATTTATTTTTATTTCATTCCCTGCTCTTAGCGGCAGGTTTTATTCCAAGGTAATATTTTCCCCTGTAAGGCCAAACCAGGCATAATCCGGAAGTCCGCCTTCTCTGTGGCCAACCAGCCACTTATTTTTTGCAAACAGCAACTTATCCTCTGTATTATGTTCTTTTTCAATGGCTTTTAGCTCTTCATTGGTTCCCTTTGGAAGAACTACTACACAGCGAAATCCCTCTTCTGCCGCATGACAGGGCGCATAGTGAAGGGTAGTGGCATAAACTTCAATCAAAGTTCCTGCCGGTACAAAAAAGGCTTCCACTAAACTGGTATCATACGTGTAATCTTCCGTTATATCCTGCTGCTTTCCGATTAAAAGAACCAAATCCGTTACTGCCAGATTCACTTCTGAATCCCTGTGATATTCCAGGGCATTTAATTTTTTATTATGGCCATTGCAGTATCCAATCTGAATTGGCATCTGACCATAAATTCCGTCTGCAAACTCCGCCGCTATGGGCAAAGCTTCCAGTTCTGGCACAGACGCCACATACACCACATCTTCCGGAAGAGGAGTGTGAAGCATAGCTTCTGTCAGGGCTGCTGTATCATACCCTTTAACTACACGTCCATAGGCAGTAAATTCCGGTTCATATACTGTTCTTATTTTCATTACAAGATTCTCCTTTTTTTGCTGCAGGTACTTGTTACAGCTTTGCCAGTTTTTTATAATCATCTTTCAGGCTGTGGTACAGACTCTGATAAACTTTATGATAAGCTTCATAAGTCTTTACCCTTTCTTCCATTGGTTCCGTGCTGTTTTCCTCCCGGATAATCTTATCACAGGCTTCCTCAACGGAAGGATAAATTCCACATCCCACACCGGCTAAAATCGCTGCTCCCAAAGCCGGGCCTTCAGACTGCTTCACTGTCTTTACTGTACAATTATATAAGTCAGCCAGCATCTGACGCCAGTTCGGGCTTTTTCCGCCGCCGCCACATGCCATCATCTGGGTAACTTCAACTCCCATTTCCTTTAAAATTTGGTTGCAGTCACACAGGGAGTAAGACACTCCTTCCATCACTGCACGGAGCATATGGGCTTTTGTGTGGATTGCTGACAGACCAAAGAATACACCGCGGCAGTCCGGATCTAAATGAGGCGTTCTTTCCCCCATAAGATAAGGCAGATAAATCAGACGTTCGCTTCCTGCAGGAATCTTGTTTACATCCTCATTAATTAAATCATATACATCTTTTCCAGATTCCTCCGCCTGGGCTGCGTAGTCCTGGCAAAGCTGATCCTTAAACCATTTTAAAGAAAGGCCAGCCCCCTGGGTTACTCCCATAATATGCCAGGCCCCCGGCACTGCACAGCAGCAGGTATGTACTCTGCCTTTGGGATCGATCGATACTTTGCTGCTGTGGGCAAATACGACGCCAGAGGTCCCTATGGTGGTAAATGCTGTCCTATCCCTTACAATTCCTGTTCCTACTGCCGCCGCCGCATTATCTCCGGCTCCCCCTACTACCTTAACTTCACAAGTTAAACCGGTTTTCTCTGCAATCTCAGGAAGGAGGGTTCCTGTTACCTCACAGGACTCATAAACCCTCCCAAGAAGTGAGGGATCAATCGAAAGGGCATCCAGCACTTCCTTAGACCAGCACCGTCCCGGCACATCCAGAAGCTGCATTCCGCTGGCGTCGGAAACTTCTGTGGCAAATTCTCCGGTTAAAATATAGCGGATATAATCTTTAGGCAGAAGGATATGCCTACATCGTTTATAATTTTCCGGTTCATTCTTTCTTACCCAGAGAATCTTTGCCGCAGTCCAGCCTGTAAGAGGAGGATTTGCCGTAATTTCAATCCACCGCTTTCTTGGCATAATCTCAAGCATATCCTCCACTTCTTTTCCGGTTCTCTGGTCACACCAGATAATCGAAGGACGGATGACCTGGCCCGCCTCATCCAGCATTACCAGTCCGTGCATCTGTCCGGATAAGCCGATTCCTTTAATGTCTTCCTTGTTTTCAACTGCTTCTGCCACTGTCTTTAAAGTAGCAAGCACTCCGTTTCTCCAGTCTTCCGGCTTCTGCTCTGCCCAGCCGTTTTCCGGCTGATACATGGGATATTCGCTGGATGCCGTTGCCACCACATTTCCGGCTTCATCAAACAAAACTGTTTTTGTTGCCGATGTCCCCACATCAATACCAATTAAATAGTTCATCTTCCGGCCCCTTTCTAAGTCGCTATGCCGCCTTTCAGGCGGCGGATTTTCATAATAATTACAGCACAAATTACTGTTGTTATGAGTATATCTTGCTTTTATGTCACTTTCTATACCAAAACTTAAGGATTTCCTGCTATTTTCTTATCTCCCTGTTAATTCCCCATCTTTTTCCTGTACTCACTGGGAAGACATCCATAGCGGTTTGCAAAAGCCTTTGCAAAGGCACGGCTGTTAGGAAATCCATTATTAATCGCCACATCATTTAAACTGTGATCTGTGTTCATCATCTCCCGAAAGCCATATTCTGTCCGAAGGTTCAGCAAATACGTTTTATAGCTTACATCTGCATACCGCTTAAACATCCGCGACAAATAGGTTGGCGAAAATCCGAATTCATCTGCCACACTTTCCAGGGTAATATTCTGGTCATAATTTTTTTTCATGTAGGAAGTGATTTTTGACAGTCTGTCTAAATTCCGCTTCTGACGGATGCTCCCCTGATCATCTTCCGCCTTCATAAATTTTGTAATCAGCAGATATAGAAGTTCATAAAACAGTCCATGAACCTTTAATTCATATGCAAATGCTTTTTCCTGATAGGCATGAAACATTTGGGAAATCACAATGGCAAGCTGCCGGTTATCTTCCTCCTGCTGTTTGGAAAACACCGCATAATCGTCTTCCCGCAGATACCCGGTAAAACAATTTAGCGGGATCTGAACTACAATGGTCTGATTGGGCTTTGGCGATTCCACAGAATGAATTTCATTTGGATTCACGATTACAAAATCTGCCGCCTTTAAAGGAAGGCGGGTATCATTTACAAAAAACTCAAGCTCCCCCTCCAGCACTAAAAAAATTTCAATAGATCGGTGCCAGTGCTTCGCTCTTCGGTAATTTCCGTCTTTCCCCTCAAACAAGAACAGTTTAAAAGGCAAATCTTTGTTCGGTATAATTAATTCATGTTTGAAATCTGTACTCATAAGAAACCTTCTGCAAATGCCCTGTTGCGGCTGCTTATAAAATCCCTTTTACCGTTTCTGCCACATGTTCTGGTGTAAATCCAAATTTTTTAAACAGCAAACCTGCAGGAGCTGACGCTCCAAAGCCCTGCATTGTTACATAGGCGCCGTCAAGCCCTACATATTTTCCCCATCCAAAATCGGACAATGCTTCTACTGCTACGCGCCTGCGCACATCTTTTGGCAGAACACTCTCCCGGTATGCTTCACTTTGCTGTTCAAAAACATCCATAGACGGCATACTTACTACCCGCACATCAATCCCTTCTGCTGCCAGCATCTTTTTCGCTTCTGCTGCCAGAAATACCTCAGAGCCGCTTGCGATTAAAATTGCATCTGGAACTTCCTTTTCTGAATCCTCCAGAATATAACCGCCTTTTAGCGCTTCTTTCCCGGATCCGGAAAGCTGAGGCAGATTCTGACGAGTCAGTACCAGGGCTGTAGGGGCATCCGTTGCAGTTGCCGCATAATACCAGGCTGCTGCCGTTTCTGTAGCATCTGCCGGACGGAATACGTTAAAGTTAGGCATAGAGCGAAGCATAGCAAGCTGTTCAATCGGTTCATGAGTAGGCCCGTCCTCCCCTACTCCAATACTGTCATGGGTAAAGACATACGTTACCGGAAGCTTCATCAGTGCAGCAAGCCTTGCCATAGGTTTTGTATAGTCGCTAAACACAAAGAATGTGGATACAAAAGGCCGCAGGCCGCCGTGAAGAGCCAGTCCATTTGCAATTGCTGACATGGCCAGCTCCCGGACTCCGAAATGGAGATTCTTTCCAGAGTAATCGGACTTTGAGAAATCTCCCTCATCTTTCATATACGTTTTTGTAGAAGGAGCTAAATCGGCTGCCCCACCGATAAAACCGGGGATTCGTTCCTTTAACCGGTTAATCATCACGCCGGATAAGTTTCTGGTAGCCTGTGGTTTATCTTCATAAGCCCAGTAAGCCTCATCATCATAAGCCTTCTTTGCAATATCTTTATCATGGTACTGATCCCAAAGAGCCTTCATTTCCGGATATGCTTTTTCATAATCTTCAAAAAGCTGGTTCCACTGATCTTCCTTTTCTTTCCCCTGCTCTCCAAGACTCTTATAGTTTTCATAAACTGCTTGTGGCACATAGAATGGATCCATGCTTTCCCATCCTAAATTTTCTTTTAGTGCCGCCACATTCTCTGCTCCCAAGGGTTCTCCATGGGCGCTGGCCTTTCCCTGTTTCCCGGGACAGCCATAACCGATCTTGGTCTTTACTGTAATAAATGAAGGACGGGTCTTTTCCTCCTTTGCCTCTTGGATGGCCTTTCCAATTTCAATGGTATCATTTCCATCTTCTACGGTTAAAGTCTGGAATCCAAATGCCTCCATTCTCTTTTCAACGTTTTCTGTAAATGCGATTTCTGTGCTTCCTTCGATGGAAATCTGGTTGGAATCATACAGCACAATTAGTTTTCCAAGTCCCAGAGTACCTGCCAGAGAAAAAGCTTCTGAGGAAATTCCTTCCATCATGCAGCCATCTCCGCCCAGTACATATGTATAATGATCCACAACAGGATAATCCGGCTTATTAAATACGGATGCTAAATGGGCTTCTGCCATAGCCATTCCTACTGCCATGCCCATTCCTGCTCCTAAGGGGCCTGTGGTGGCTTCCACACCTGCCGTATGACCGTATTCCGGATGCCCTGGAGTCAGGGAATCTGCCTGGCGGAAATTAGCTAAATCCTCCACAGTCAGGCCGTAACCGAATAAATGAAGCAGAGAATACAAAAGTGTAGAACCATGGCCTCCTGATAAAATAAAACGATCCCGGTTTGCCCACTGGGGATTTGCCGGGTTATGGCTCATATGATGTGCCCACAGCTCATAAGCCATTGCCGCCGCACCCAAAGGCAGCCCCGGATGACCGGAATTTGCCTTCTGCACTGCATCTGCTGCCAGAATCCGAATTGCGTTAACTGATTGCTGTTCCATGTTCTGATTCATACATACCTCCTTGGTTTCGTATATAGGTTGCTTTATTGTTTCCTTTCTGATTTCATGATATAGATTTTACAGGTTCTTCGGATCAATTCTCTTATATCCAGATTATACCTTTTTTCAGGGGATTCTTACTAGTAGCTTACTTATCTAATCAATAGCACTTTCTTGACCATTTGTACAATTTTATTCTAATTTCCAGCTTATTTCCTCCCGTGTTTTTATTATATTCCTTTTTCCAATCTTTTGCAACCGTAAAAGACTCTCGCGCTGGAGCGCGTCAGCGCCAGCAGACAGTTTCCTCAGGCGCGAAGAGCACATCCCCCAGCGTTTTTTTCTTTATAGGAAGTAATTTCCTATAAAAAATGCCCTGATACCAGCCTTAAAACTGATTTCAGGGCAGACACACTTAACGTTTAATCACCGGCCACTCCTTACGCGTATCTTCGGCACCCTTTTGACAAACTAATGTGCTTCTTTTTATGGAAGAGAAAACAGCTCAGTGACTGTCCGGCTATCTAAACTATGGTTATAAACCAGGTACTCATATTCCAACACCAGTTCCTGATAAGGACACTGAGGAGATTCTGCCTCCTGCCAGCTGTAATAAGTTCCGTCTGGCTGAAATAGGCCGATGGGATGAACGACCGGAAGATGTCCGGACATTTCCAAAAGAAAATTATGATATGGCGTCAATTCAAGGCCAGCCAGCTTAAGCATATAGGAAGAAAGATAAACGGCTCCCAGTTTCCCCATATCCTTAGAAGGCTGTTTGTAATTGGTCCAGATAACAAAAGGTGTCTGATACCATATCAACTGTTCCGGCGCCGTTAACTGGCTGCTTGGCCTGCCGGCAACCGCGTCAAAAAATTCATTTTCAATCCCAGGCTGATGGTCGCCAAACATCACAATCATTGTAGGCTCACTGCAGGCTTCAAAATATTCCACCAAATACTTTAACGCCTCATCAGACCGTTTCATCAGGGATAAATACTGATCCGCCTTGGGATATTTCCCCTGATTAGATCCGGTCAGATAAACATCCTGGGAAAAGTCATCATATACAGGGTCATATCCTCCGTGATTCTGCATCGTAACATTAAAAACAAAGAGCCGGTTCTCTGGACTTTCCTTATTTTCCACAGCATCGATAATTTTCTGATAGTCTGACAAATCGCTTACGTAATTTCGGATCAGCTGGCTGTCGCTATAGGAATCATAGTCCAGAAACTCATCAAATCCCATATTTTGATAACATTGGTCCCGATTCCAGTTTTCTCTGGGAAAGGGGTGCATTGCAACGGAATAATAGCCCTGATCCTTTAGCGTACTGACCAGAGAACAGACTCCCGGCTTTACGTAAAACTGATATGCTATGGTGCCGGAAGGCAGCATAGCCATAGAATCCCCTAACAGAAACTCAAATTCTGTATTGCTGGTCATTGAACCAAATACAGGAACACAAAGGCTCCCTTTTACCGTGTTTTCCTCCAGGCTGTTCAAAAAAGAAAAATACTCCTGATTCGTGGTAAAATCACCTGCCACCTTTAATTCAGACAGGCTTTCATTCATAATACAGATTAAATTAACTGGCGAAACTAAGGGTGCTTCAAAGGCAGCTTCTTCCTCTCCCTCTTTCTCTTCTTTGCCTTCTTTCATCCGGCTGTAAATGTCATTAAGCTTTGCTGTGGAATAACCTTGGGGAGGCCGTTTGATCACATATTTCAAAGAAACCGCTGTGGAAAGAATATATCCGTACTGCTGATACGTATCGCTCATAGCCCACATATTAATTCCAAGATTTTTAGAGGGTATCATCCCAATAAAAAAGTATATCCCAAAACAAACTGCCAGGCCCATGCTGACAGCTCCTGCTAATATCCGTTTTTTCCATCCTTTTACACGAACAGGAAAAAACCATAACAGCAGGTTCAGGATTAAGAGCAAAGTTCCGGCATATTTCATTTCTTCCGAAATCTCAAACACATAATTTCCCGCTACTGTCATGGCTGTAGAAAATGCCAGGACCTCCCAAATCATAATGGGAGTTCCTCTAAATGAAATCACAAAGGTTTCTGCCAGCGAAACCACAAACAGCAGCCCGGAAGCCAGAGGACATGCAATTCGGGTGGTTTGGAAGATAGAAAATATTACCAGATATAAAACAGCCATCCATAAAATATTCAAAACAGCCATGTCAGCGGATATCAAAGGCAGGTTTCCTGTAACTGATTCAAATGCAACAAAAGAGCACACCGGCATCAGCAAAAATGCCAGGATATTTATGATTTTTCCCAGATACGTTCCATACTTTTTCACATTTTCCCTGGCTTCTGCTCTTCTCACCTTTTCTCTCCTTAATAAGATTCTTACCCTCAGCACATTAGTGAGCTGAGGGTATGTTTTCTTAAAAATAGTATTAACATCTTATCATAAATTCATCCTCACTTCTATGACTTTTGAGAAAAAAACCGACGAAATTTGTGATTTTTTTGTGAATTTTGGCACTATTTTGCCTGTCAGATCATGATATCCTGCCGGGCTTGATAAATCAGCGCATTGACAATGGCAGCCGCAACATTGCTTCCCCCTTTTCTTCCTTTGGATACGATATAGGGAACTTGATTTTGACTGAGAATCTGTTCTTTTGACCAAACTACATTTACAAAACCAACTGGAACGCCAATAATCAAATCAGGGAGAAAGCTTCCCTCCTGAATAAACTGACAAAGAACAGCAAGAGCAGTGGGCGCATTTCCTACCGCCACAATAACAGGCATCCGTTTAGGAACTTTATTTTCAGAAACAGCCTCTTTCGTTTCTCCGAATAATCTGGCTGCCTTTTCCATACTGGCTGCCGCTCTGGTGCAGCCCTTTTCCTTTGCAGATACCGCCACATCTTCATCTGCCATAAAGCAGAAAGCCTGCCCTCCTCCAATTTCTTTTAACTGCCTGCTATTGATTCCAGATTTCGCCATATTCGTATCAGTTATAATCATGGCCCCCTGCCGGATGGCTTCCATCCCCACAGCAGCAGCTCCTGGTGAAAATACAAGACTAGAGGCGTAATCAAAATCTGCCGTGGTATGGATCGCACGCTTGACTACGAAAGCTTCCTCCGGTTTCAGGCTTATCCCCATTTCTTTTAATTCTTCATCAATTATTTCAAAGCTTTTCTCTTCAATCTGATGAGGAAGCAGCTGCTGAAATTCCATTTTATTTTCCATCTTCTCCCTCCTCTAAAATCTGATATATCATTTCCATATTCAGACTTTCCCGCAGTCCGCTGGCCAGACGGTCGTACTGGCTTTCTTTATAATCTCTATAGTCCTTCTGTCCTTCTGTAGGGTGAGGCAGCCCCTTTTCCTTGCGGAGAGCATTTAATATCCCATCTGCAATCCCGGGATTATCGAAAATGCCGTGAACATAGCTGCCATACACATTCCCCCTGCTTAACCCTGCTTCCTCCATCTTCTTTGACTGGCTGTTTCCATCCATCACATAAGAAAGCGGACGGCAGATCGTAAGCTTTCCTCCAAAAAACCGGGCCGTATCAGCAAGGCCCCCTTCCCGGTTTATTTCTGTTTTCCCCATGTGGATTTCATACCCGGAAAAGACTTTTCCTGAAATATCTTCAAACAGACCTTCCACCAGGCAAAAAGCTCCTTCTGTCTGAGTTTTCCTCTTTTCTGCATCAAACACGGTCCGGGTTGGCAAAAGCCCCATCCCGGAAACTTTTGTGCCTGGTTTTCCTTCTACTCCTAAAGGATCTTCCAGAGATTCTCCCAAAATCTGGTAACCTCCGCAGATTCCCCACACAGGAATCTGTTTTTCTGCCAGCTTTAATATGGCGGCTTCCAAACCATTCTGACGCATCCATAACAGATCACTTATGGTATTTTTCGTTCCTGGCAGGATTATAAAATCTGGCTTTCCTAAACGGGATACCCGGTCCACATACCGTACCGTTACATCCGGAAGGGAAGAAAACACAGAAACATCCGTAAAATTTGAAATTCTTGGGAATCGAATCACAGCAATTTCCAGTCCTTGTCCTCCGTGTTCCTGGCTTTTTGCTGCTTTTTCCCAGTTTTCTGCCAATGAATCTCCCAAACTGTCTTCGTCATCAATTGCCACATCCATAAAAGGTACGGTTCCCACTACTGGAAGGCCGCAAAGAGTTTCCATCTGCCGAATACCAGGTTCTAAAATGGAGCGATCCCCCCGGAATTTATTCACAATTAACCCTTTTATCCGATTTCGCTCCTCAGGCTCTAAAAGAGCTACCGTTCCGTAAAGCTGAGCAAACACGCCGCCTCTGTCAATATCTCCCACCAAAAGCACCGGAGCCTTAGCAATACGGGCCATGCCCATATTTACGATATCATCCTTCTTTAAATTAATTTCTGCCGGACTGCCTGCCCCTTCTATCAGAATCACATCATACTCCTGGTTCAGTTTTTCATACGCTTTCTTAATTTCCGGAATCAGCTTCCGTTTATAGGCAAAATAGTCCTTTGCTTTCATGTTTCCCACTACGTTCCCGTTTACAATTACCTGGGACCCTGCATCTGTGGTAGGTTTTAACAAAATGGGATTCATTGCCACATCTGGCTGGATCCCTGCCGCTTCCGCCTGGACCGCCTGGGCTCTTCCCATCTCCATCCCATCCTTTGTAATGTAAGAGTTCAGCGCCATATTCTGGGATTTAAAGGGCGCTACCCGATATCCGTCCTGTTTTAAAATCCGGCACAATCCTGCTGTGATAAGGCTTTTGCCAACATTAGACATGGTGCCCTGTATCATTAATGCTTTTGCCATCGCTATCTCTCTTTTCCTGACTGATTCTTCATTCTGTGTCATTAAGCTGAAAATAAATGTGTCAGAACATTAGTTACAGAAAACCCCGCTGTATCTCATACTGAAATACAACGGGGTTTTTCCAGCCTGATAAATCCCAGCAGTTTAAAACCGCATAAGAACCAAGCAAATAATCAAATTTATGCAAGTTTTCCCTTTGCCAGCTCAGCCAGCTTTGCAAAACCTTCTGCATCGTTAATCGCCATATCAGACAGCATCTTACGATTCATCTCTACGCCGGCTAACTTTAAGCCATGCATTAACTTGCTGTAAGATAAGCCGTTAATCCGTGCAGCAGCATTAATTCTTGCAATCCATAACCGGCGGAACTGTCTTTTCCTCTCCTTACGGCCTGCATAGGAGCTGGTCAAAGCTCTCATTACAGACTGCTTTGCAATACGGTACTGTTTGGAACGGGCGCCTCTGTAGCCCTTAGCCATCTTTAATACTCTGTTATGTTTCTTTCTTGCGTTTAATCCGCCTTTCACTCTTGCCATGGGTAATTCCTCCTTCTCTTAACTTGTTCAAAATCTACAGATATGGTAAAATCTTCTTCATTACCTTGCTGTTTGTTGCATCAGTAACGATATCTTTTCTAAGATTTCTCTTTCTCTTGGCAGATTTCTTAGTTAAGATGTGGGACTTGTATGCTTTGTTTCTTACTAACTTTCCAGTTCCAGTCATTTTGAAACGTTTTGCTGCGGCTTTTTTTGTTTTTAATTTCGGCATAGTAGTTTCCTCCTTAAAATCTTCTATTCTTTAACGTTTTGGGGTTAAAAACATAACCATAGTTCTTCCTTCCACCTTAGAAGGCTTGTCGATAACAGCAATATCGGCCAATTTCTCAGCGAAGTCATCCAGAATATATTTTGACTGATTCATATGGGCCATCTCACGACCGCGGAAACGCAATGTAATTTTTACCTTATTTCCTTTTTCCAGAAATTTTCTGGCAGCCGAGGTTTTGGTATTTAAGTCATTGGTATCAATATTCGGGGATAAACGAACTTCCTTTATTTCGATTACCTTTTGCTTTTTCTTGGCCTCCTTCTCTTTTCTGAGAAGCTCATAACGGTATTTGCCATAGTCGATAATCTTACATACCGGCGGCTTTGCTGTCGGAGCAATTTTTACCAAGTCAAGCTCTGCTTCCTGGGCCATCTTATAGGCATCCCTGGCAGACATAATTCCTACTTTTTCTCCGTGTTCGCCAATCAGAAGAACTTCCTTATCTCTGATTTGTTCGTTAATCATTAACTCGCTAATAGTCGTACACCTCCTGGTTTTTAATAGAAAAAAGAAAAGTGGACAGACAAGCCATCCACTTCATTTAAGCAATCCTATCTGATTTTCGTCATGCAGACAGCCTGCCTGCAGACAAAGTAAATCATCTTTCCTTAAATATGAACCCGGGTCGCCGCAAAAGAGGGTTGCTTATCTGCATAAGCGCCAAGGTGAGGTGGATACCTGCTTTCCTGTAGTTGTTTCCACAACCTTAAATACTTTATCACAGCTGCCATAGATTGTCAACTGTTATTTTCCAAATTCTGCTCCCTTGAAATTCTGTAGAAATTCTGTCCGCTAATTCTATTTCAGCCTCCCGCCTTTTACCCTAATGCTACATCTAAAATCATCATTATTAAAAAGCCCGCCGCAAACCCTATCGTTCCGATATGAGAATGAGGTTCTCTGGAAGCTTCCGGAATCAGTTCTTCCACTACCACATAAACCATGGCCCCTGCTGCAAATGCAAGAAGATACGGAAGAATGGGAGTAATATAGGCAGAAAGCAGCAGAGTCAAAAACGCTCCAACAGGCTCTACAATTCCGGAAGCTGCGCCTCCAAGAAAGGCTCTGCTTTTTCGGCTGCCCTGCCCTTTTAAAGGCATGGATACAATCGCCCCTTCCGGAAAATTCTGAACTGCAATTCCTGCTGCCAGGGCAAATGCATCTGCCATTGTGATTCCCGCACTGCCGGATAATACTCCGGCAAAAATCACCCCTACAGCCATCCCTTCCGGAATGTTGTGAATGGTTACTGCCAAAATCAGCATGGCGGTTTTCGATAAAGACGTTCTTTTACCGCAGTGATCCTCCTGCTTTAAATAGATTTCCGGTACAATCCAGTCTAATATAAGCATAGCCATTATCCCTGCAAAAAAACCGGAAGCTGCCGGAAAAAAGGCGAATTTCCCCATCCATTGTGCCATATTGATTGATGGGATCAAAAGGGACCAGACGGAAGCTGCCATCATTACGCCGGAAGCAAACCCCAACAGTGTCTTCTGCACATTCTGCCTCATCTGGCCAGCCATAAAAAAGACACAGGCTGCCCCGGCTGTTGTACCGATAAATGGAATCATAATTCCTAATACCACATTCATATTCAGCATCTCTCCAACATACTCAATACTTTAAATTATGAGAGTATTTGGAAAATGTTCGCCGGAATCAAAGGCTATTCTTCTTTCCAGGCATAAGACCAAACCCGGTTAACACCTATGGTAAAAAACTGTGCCCCTTTTACCTTACTTTTTAGCAGAATTCCGTTTGCTTTCTCACAAACCGGAAACACTGCCGCCTGCTCCATCAGTCTTGCCTCTGCCTGATGAAGAACCTGCCACCGCTTTTCTGGCTCCAGAGCCAGAGGCTCTGTTTTGGCCGACTGAATCATCTGATCGTATTCTTTATCTGACCACCCTCCATAATTAAAATAGGAATCTGTGATCCACATATCTAAAAATGCAAGGGGATCGCTGTAATCCGCCCCCCACCTGGACAGTCCCAGTTCATAGTCGCCTTTTGCCATCCGCTCCAGCCGGATCTTTTTTGGAACCGATTCCAGCCTTATGGTAACACCAGGAAGAGTATTTTTAATCTCCTCCTGTAAAAACTGACCCAGATTTCTGGCTCCCTCCGTATCTTCAATCAGCAGTGTAAACGAAAACTCCTGCTTTCCAAGTTCTTTTTTAGCCTGCTGGAAATATTCTCTGGCCAGCGCCTGATCCTGCCTCCAATATTCTTTGGCTCCATCCCGGAAATCTTCCCTATTTGGCCCATACATGGATCCAGAAGGAACTGCACCGTAAGCAGCTTTCGATCCATCTTTTAAAACCAGGGAAACTGCCGTTTCCTTATCGTAAGAAAGAGCTATGGCTTTTCTCATGTTTTCATTTTCAAGTCCGGGAACATTAAGATTAGGGGAAAGATACCACAAGGAACCCAGCAGCACAGAGTGAAATTCTTCCGATTCCCCATATTGCTCTGCCTGTTCTCCTGACAAAAGAGCCATATCTAAAATCCCCTGTTCATAAAGCATAATAGCCTGCTGAGAATCCTTCACAACCTGATAATACAGGCCGGAAAGCTTCACTTGTTCCTGATTCCAGTAGTCCTGATTTTTTGTGAACCCAATCTCCTGACAGGCCGGCTGGTACTGCTCCAGGCAAAAAGGGCCGTTTGCTAAAACCGTTTCCGGAGAAGTCCCATACTGCCCGCCGCAGCTTTCATAAAAGTCCTGATTCATGGGATAAAAAGCAGGCAGTGCAAGCATAGAAAGAAAAAAGGGGACTGGACAGCGAAGGCGTACTTCTAATGTCCGATCATCCAGCGCGCTGATTCCAAGGCTTTCCGGCTCCATATCCCCGGAAAGGATTTCCTCAGCGCCCCAAATCCCGGCAATTTGAAAAAGGGCGGCATTTTCATTTCCGTTTTCCGGATCAATCCCTCTTTGCCATCCATATACAAAATCCGCTGACGTTACCGGCCTGCCGTCAGACCACCTTGCTTCCCGCAAAAAAAAGCGGTACGTTTTCCCGTCTTCTGAAATTTCCGCCTTCTCTGCCATCCCGAAGACAGGAAAACCATCCTTACCTATGGTATAAAGGCCTTCTGTCATACAGGCAATTATTTCAAAAGAAGCACTGTCTACTGCTGCCTGTGGATCTAACGTTGAAATTTCAGCATCAAGCTGCAAATTTAACACCTGATCCGGATTTTCTTTTTCCTGTTCCATTGAAGTTCCACTGCTTCCCATTCTGCATCCATTCAGAGAAAGGACCACAGCGCAAAATAGGGCAACTGCCGTTTTTCCCCACGGTTTCCAATTTTTATTTCTCATTTTTTCAGTCATATCGTTCCGTTATCATTCTGCTTTTCGAATCCTTTTGTCAGCCAAACAATCGAATCCAGCAGCCGCTCCTTCATGTCGATCAGTCCTATTTTCCAATCCAGCTCCCCCCTATCCATAGCTTGCTTCGTAAAATCTTCCATCTTTTTTACCATCTGCCGGATCTCTTCTATTTTAGGATTGGAATTCAGCATCGCTTCCCCTTCCTTTAAGCAAGCGGCTGCCTCTTCCTTCCATATATCTCTTTCCTGATTTTTCCAGCACTCCCGGCTGCATTCTGCTGTCATAATCCTGACATTAGCCTTTAGGCTGTATTCGTTTCTCTCCGGAAAATGCATTTGAAAGTAATGTTCCAGCAAAGGAGAATCACATGCATAGCAGAAAATTATGCCCCCTTTCTTTGCCAATTGCTCTGCTTCCCTTATGACAGCTTCCGGATTATGGAAAAGTACCGTTCCGTTTATCACAACGATATCAAAATGATTCTCTGCCAACTGGGTATCATCGTAGTCGGACGCCATCATGGAAAGCTTGGGAACTTCGGCCGCCAATGTGATTTTGTCAAGCCATTGATTGCCGCTGCTGTTACCGATTACATCCGATACGCAGCAAAGGGAGGAATCCGGATGAAAGTGGCCTAATACCGAAGCCAGATAATAGCTCATAATCCCATTGGTACAGCCAAGCTCTGCCACTTTAACCGGAAGGGAAGTGGGAATTAATAGGGATATCAGCAGGATAATAAGCAGCAGGTATTCCTGTTCATTTCCTGATTCATCTATACTGCCGGCTATTTCCTGGTGGTTCTCCATCAACCGGATGATAAAATCCTGCATAACTGGTTTATCGTTTGTTAATGCATGCATAGAAACCCTGCTTTTATTGTCCAGAAAACGTTTAAAATTTAAAAGCACTTGCGTATGTCCATTTTCTGTATAGGAAATTACATTATCTTTAAAATTCAGCTCTCCCATTTTTAATTCCCCTCAAAAATCATCTCATTTATTCTGGCCACAATTTTTTCCATATCAAAATGTGCCCTTCCATATTGGCAGGCATGGCAGGACATTTCCTCAAGCCGGCTGCTTTGGCACAGGCTCAGCAGAATATGAGAAAATCCCAGAACATCTCCCACATCCGCTGCCATGCCGCATCTGCCATTATCAATTGCTTCTGCATAGGCATCAAACCGGGATACTGCCAGGACACAGCCGGCATGAAGGGCCTCCGCCACAACATTAGGCGTACCGCCTTCATAAATGGAGGGGAGGGCAAAAATTTTCGACTTTTTATACTGGGAAAACAGCCGATCCCGATCCTGAATCGGGCCTTTTAAGCAAACTCTTTCTTTCAATTCCGGAAATCTCTCTAAATACTGCCGATAATAATCTTCAAAATTTGGTTCCGTCGATCCAACCATACAAAGCTTCCACTCCGGTACTTCTTTCGCAATCGCTGCAAACGCTTCTAATAAAATCTGGGTTGCCTTCTGAGGCGCTCCGATTCTTGCAACTGTAAGGATCTGGTTCTCTTTCTTCTCAAATTCCGGAACTTCCCTGGAAACTGTGCTGAAATTGTAGCAGCCGTTGGGAATCAATTCAATTTTCCAAGGCCATTTTTGATTCAGATAATTCTGCATTACTTTACATGATGTGGCAATCACATCACAGCAATCTAAAAATGTTGAAAACCAATCCTCATACCAGGGAATCCGATCCATCCAGCCGCTGTTTGCATCCAGTCCAATATAAATCCGCCCCTCAGGATTATAGTGCTTATAATATTTGGCCACATCAATATTGGTAGGATAGCAGCCTCTTAAAATCAGGCAGTCAATTTCCATGGCATTTTTTGCAATATAAGCCCATTTTTCTTCCTCACTGCCTTCTGGAAGAAATTCCATCTTAACACCTTTTATATATTTTTCCAAATATGGATAAGGGCCTCCATTAGCGCCTACCATCACAGCTTCGCATCCATGGTTTTTATAAAAAAGATACGGAATCAGCCCACAGTCTTTCACAAGCTCTACATTGCTCCATCCCCGCTCATAAGGCGCCATGGCTACTACCCGTTTCCTTCGCCCTGGCTTGAAAGCAGCAGTTGCAGTCTGTTTAACCGGAACGCCATAATAAGTAAAGGTTTGCTCCGGCAGGTTTTGGTGGCATCTGAGGTAAAACTGATAGTTAGGATTCATCCCGTATAACAGTCTGGGAATTTCCCAGAAATCACTGAAATTGCGGCCTGCACCGATAACCAGCCTTGGAGTTTCCTTTTCTATCAGGCTTTTTGCCTTTATTATAGCTGAGATGCCATCTTCAAGGTTTAAAACAGAAACACAACAGCCCTCTTCATCCATATCATCAAAACGAAAAGGCGTTTCATCAACAGGTATTTGTTCCAAAAACAGGGGATCGGGAAGTACCTGGTACTGTGTCCTGCGTTCAAATATAACTTTTGAAGTTTCATCTGCCAACTGTTCAAACGACCAGTCATAAAATTCAATATTCTTTAAAACATCTTTTAAAACGTATTGATATGAAACAGCTTTTCCATCCTTTTTGCAGCTTGGCAGCGGAATTTGTTCCAACTCACCAGCCTGGATCGAAAACAACTTTGCAGCATGATTTAATATTTCCTCATAACTGTATTCCCTTGCCATAGAAGAAATTCCGGAATACCTGCTAATTAAATCTGTAAATACCTGATCCTGCATTCTGGGCCCTCCATCACCATCACTGTACATGCCTGGCTTCTGCATTCTGCAAAACCATTTGACAGACTTCCATATAGGGAAGCCCTGTTTCCCTGGATATCTGTACAACACTTTCATACTCCGGATAATACCGCCAGTTTCCGTCAATCTGGCATACTTTTACCTTTGCATCCCCTGCAGGAGTGGATACCGTTTCCTGTACCCGCTTTACAAGCGTCCGTTCCATGTCAACGCGGCGGATTCCAATGGTGGTAGTTTCCCGAAAGATAATCTGCTCCATTTTCTCCCGATCCTCTTTACAGCAAATCACATTTAACTGCCAGGCAGGACGGTTCTTTTTCATAAATACAGGAGTAAAATGGACATCCCTGGCGCCTGCCTCAAATAAACGCTCCATCACATATCCCATGGCTTCCCCTGTACAGTCATCAATATTGGTTTCTAATTTACAAATACTATCCCTTTCCCAAGACCCATCCAAAATCAGCATAGCCCTTAAAATTCCAGGCCGCTCATACTTGCGTTTCCCTGCTCCGATTCCAATTTTTTCAATGGAAAACTCTTTTGGAAGCTTCTGCCCCGTTTTGATGGCCGCAGCAATCGCCGCCCCTGTAGGCGTAACAAATTCTCCCTGAGCCTCTACAATCCGGATGGGAAGCTGGTGGGCCTGTACAATATTGGCAACTGCCGGAACTGGGACCGGAAGGATTCCATGCTGGCAGCGGATCGTTCCCTGTCCCTCGCACAAAACTGGAATAATCGTTTCCGTTATATTCAAGTTATCAATGCAGACAGCAGCGGCTATAATATCCACGATTGAATCTACGGCGCCAACTTCATGAAAATGCACCTCATCCTCCGGCACATTGTGGGCTTTTGCCTCTGCCTTTGCAAGGATTTCAATAATTTTAAGCGCCAGTTCTCTTGCACCATCTGTCATTTCCCCATGCTGAATAATCCTTCGGATTTCTTTCATCCCTCTGTGCTGATGGCTGTGAACATGGCCTTCCTTATCTTCACAGGCTGCCTCATGATTATGAGCCATGGTTTCTTCATGGCTGTGAGTATGGCCTTCTGTGTGGTTATGGCTGCTGCGATGTTCGTGAATATGGCCATGAAGATACTCCATGTCATGATCATGGTTTTCATGCTCAGCATCTAAAACCACATTAAAATCACAGGCATCAATTCCGGATTTTTTCACTCTGGAAATCTGGATTTGGAATCCCTTTATCTCAAGGCTGTCTAATGTTTTCCTGAGAATCTTTTGATCCGCTCCCAGATCAAGAAGAGAGGCTACCATCATATCTCCGCTGATCCCGGAATAACATTCTAAATACAATTTTCGTCCCATTTTCATCCTCCGTTATTTGAAAGGGTTCCCAGCCCGTCACAAAAATCCCTGTTTTCCCGGCTGGATTTTCCCTCTGTAATTTTCTTTATTTTCCTGCTGCCAGGCGGTTTATTTGAGTAGCCATATAGCCGGCTCCGTATCCGTTATCAATATTTACAACTGCAATTCCATTTGCACAGGAATTAACCATGGTTAAAAGTGCTGACAGTCCGTGGAAATTTGCACCGTATCCTACTGATGTGGGAACTGCTATAACGGGGCGGCTTACCAGCCCTCCGATTACGCTGGCCAGTGCCCCTTCCATCCCTGCTACGGCAATCACACAATTTGCTTCCTGGATCACATCCAGTTTTGCAAACAGCCGATGAAGCCCGCTGACACCTACATCGTAAATCCGTTCCACACAAGTTCCGAAATACTCTGCTGTCTGAGCCGCCTCCTCTGCCACTGAAATATCTGCTGTTCCTGCTGTACAGACTGCAACTTTTCCGACCTTTGCTTTCCCTTCTTTCTCGATTTTCAAAATTCTGGAAACGGGATCGTACTGAACCATGGGAAAGCGGCTTCGAATCAGTTCATACTGTTCCCTTGAAGCTCTGGTTCCTAAAACTTCTCCCTCCTTTTCATAAAGCTGGCTGTATATATGGAGCAAATGGGAATCTTCTTTTTTGCTGCAAAATACCACCTCTGCAAATCCGGTTCTTGTTTTTCTTCCAATATCCAGCTTTGCATATCCCATTTCTTCAAATGTTCCCTGGTTGAAACGGGCTGCTGCTTCTTCTACTGTTAGAGCGCCGCATTTCACTTTTTCTAATATTTGAATAATATCCATGATGATTTCCTTTTGGCTGCTGCCGCTTAGAAGACAAAAAGCTACCAAAACAATTC
Source organism: Lachnospiraceae bacterium (assembly GCA_022796475.1). Taxonomy (GTDB): domain Bacteria; phylum Bacillota; class Clostridia; order Lachnospirales; family Lachnospiraceae; genus Caccovicinus. Next base: position 71,669 of record JAAWIS010000002.1, read on the forward strand.
CCGCCTTCTGGCAGATCCATGCTTTCATAGCTTTTTTGTTTTTATGTTCTATAGATTCAAAATGCACCTGCACAGCTTCTGCTGACTAGTCTGCTTGTGCAGACACTACCCTCAGTGCACAAGGATCCAAAAGATGGCCCTTGGGGCGTGTATCCCCTTGTCCACTGACGGTATGTAAAAACTTTACCATATTTTCTGCTAATGTCAATATAACTGTGTAAAAAATTCAAAAAAGCAGTTCCAAAAACAGAACCTTTGTTACTTTTTCTTCATAACCTATAATAATGCTTATCGGATTGATTGTCTTTTTGTTACTTTTGTTCAATTATTTAGAAAGGTTTTTTAAATGATTAAATATGATAAGCTATGGGATACTATGAAGGAAAAGGGAATTACAAAATATACCTTGTATAAAGAATACCATTTCAGCAAATCGCTGATTCACCGGCTGCAGCATAATGGCGGAGTCAATATGCACACCATCAATACCCTCTGCAATATTTTAGAGTGCAGAATTGAAGATATTGCAACTTACTTTAAAGATGAATAGACAATTCCTCAATCCTGCCATATCTGTGCAGTTGGATCAAAAACTGCCTGCCTGATTCAAATTAAATGAAAGATCCGGCAGGCATAACGTTTCCGGTATATTAGAGATTCAGTTCTGCATCCGGATCTGTTCCTGGCATATCAGCGGATAATGGAACAGCCTTCTTTCATCTATATCCTCCCGATGCATATCAACTGCAGTGATCTGCCGGTTCTGATAGGTAGTATAATAATAAATTCCACTCTCTGCATTGCAGCAGGATGTATAGATTGTTTTTGCATACTGTCCCTCTCCTATCTCACAGCAGCCATTTTGCTGTTCCACTGATCCAAGAATATGAAAAAACTGTCCCACACTCTCTTTCTCTGAATCACCTGACACAGAATTCATTTTTACAAATGAAGCCCTTACAAATCTTGACTGGGAAGACAAATCCCCTGGAAGTCCCAATGCCCCCATTCCCTGGCTGTAGGCTGTTAATGGAAGTCCCTGAGCAAAATGGTTCTTTGGGGGCTTTGGAGATAAATTCATGTAATTATTTAGCTGAAACATTTGTTTCGGAAAAACCGGATTATTGGTCAGCACTCCAACTGGATTGTCATAAAGAAAAATCCCTTCTGCTACTGCTTCAAGGGTAACGGCTTCTTCCTTATCCGCTATGATCCAGTGAAGTTCCGGAACAGGAAGCGCGTCATTAAAAGGCGGATTTATAATATTTAGTTTGCTAATCTTTTTTCTGCATTCCTTTACTGTGGCGCAGCTTCCAAGAAGCCACGGAATCAGCTCAAAAACCGCAACATTCTCACGCCCATTCACGTATGGCCGGTAGCAGGCATTTCCCACAAAATTAAGACCTGCCATAGCCAGCCCCTTTTCATTCACCCCATCATAGTAGAGAGGATAGCCCTGGGAAATATGCGCCATGCCAATAACTGCATAATGTCTGGCCATGCAGCCCATTTCACGAAAATAAAATGGATAATTGCGGGGGGTTACTGTAACTTCCTCCCCATAAGAAAATTCATAGTCCAATGTTCTTCCAAAGTAAAAATTCCTGGTTTTATAAGTTGCTGCTGTACACATAAAAATCCTCCATTTCTCCAGAGCATACTTCCAGAAACTTTTCAAAGATTGAAACGTTTTTATGCAGCAAAACAACCAATATGGCGAAGTTTCCGAATATGCCCGTCAATACTTTCTCTATTGAAAAGTATATCCGGAAACAGAAAAAAATATATTCCTTTAATTTTATTATCTCATTTTTTAAAAACATCAGCCACATGGATTGTCACCTTAATCAATCTTTGCGTTCACATGGGGCCAGCGGCAACTCGGTTTTTACCGCTTCTTTACCATATATTTTCTTGCAAAGCCGATGGGATGATAGCTCATCTTTGCCTTTCTTAGTCCTTCCATACCTACATCATCCTCACGGTTTACTAAAACTGCCTCCGGAAATTCGTTAACCAAAAATTGCTGGTTGATAAACTGATATAAGCCTTTCACCTCCGAATTGGCCTTCTCGATGTGGATCACTGCCATATTTTCCAGTTCATTCAAACTGCCTATGGTAAATGCCTCCAGCCGTCCGTCCAGGTAGACGCCTGCCATTCGTACATTCAGCCCGGTTAATATAGGACAGTTTTTGAGGATTTCATGGATCCCCCTTACCTCGTGATCCAGAGAATCTTCGATCTCTCCTGCCTCTGCTTTCTGCTGTTTCCACCGCTCCATAAACTGCCACACTTCTATGCGGTCATAGCAGTAAAGGCGGCGGTACTCATAGCGGCCTGCATATTCCTTCATAAAAGCATTTACCAAATTTTTCTTTTTATGCAGTTTCTTTCCTGCCAATGTCCGCAAGGCATTTCCATCATAGAGATAGTCTTTCAAATCTGCTTGTTCTGTCACCTCATAAACAGCAGGATCCAATTTCAAATATTCTACTGCTTCCTGATCTGCCAGTGAAATATAAAATGGCTTATGAAGATCCTGCTCAAAATACTCTACTAATTTAGAAAAAAAGTAGGGAAGCTCCTCCTCCCTGCACATGGGCATGGCAGTGGAAATCCTCCCATCCTTTTCCATCAGCCACAATACAGCCTGATCTTCACTGACAGCACATTTGACATGGTAATAATCCTTCCATAAAAAGCAGTCAAGAAATACGCTGTCACAGGTTTTATTCGGTCTGAGTCCATAAAATGGTCCAAGCCGTTCCATATCTTCAGCCGTTACCGGCTTAAACGTTAAATCCATTGTATTTTCCCTCATTTTTTCAAACACGCTCTGGCACATAAACTGCTGTAAATTCCCACTAATGCGTTACATTCTTTCCAGCCGCAAACAGGCCTGCGCAAATATGCGCAGACCTGTCAGACTGTTCAAGCCTTACTTTATGAATCGGTATCTGGCCACAATTTTTATTCTTTCTTTTCCCGTTTTTCCTGTATATTCAGGCTCATATCATTATAATCTGTTTCATTCAGGCTTCCCATATGTTTATCCACAACTAATGCGTTGGTCAGGGATCCGGTAACATTCAGCAAAGTTCTTGGCATATCAATAATTGGGTCAACAGCCAGGATTGGGCTTACCATTGCAAACTGGGAACCCATACCCACACCAGACAGACCTACAGAAGCTGCCATAGTTGCAGTACCTGGGATACCTGCAATTCCTAAAGAACCGATGGTTACAACGAAAATCGTCATTACGATCATCGTAATATCAATAGGGGTTTCCGTTACATTACATACATAGATAATCAGCAGGGATGGGAATATTCCTGCACAGCCCTGCATACCGGCCGTTGTTCCAAATCCGGCTACAAAACTTGCAGTACCCTGATCCACTCCCAGTTTCTTGGTCAAAGTTTCAATGGTCATAGGAAGGCAGCCTACGCTGGAACGTGAGGTAAATGCCAGCAGCATGGTTGCATATGCTTTCTTTATGTAAATCATCGGATTCAATCCATGTACAGCCAGCAAAGCTAACTGGATGATAAACTGTACAACTGCTGCAAGATAGAGTGCAAGGATGAATTTACCAACTTCAAGAATAGAGGACAAACCTCTCTGAGCAATGGTATTTGCAAGCAGCGCCAGCACTGCCCAAGGCATATAGTCCAGAATCAGAAGAGCCATATTAATCATTGCCTTATGTCCTGTATTAATCAGATCATATAATGGTTTTGCAGTTTCTGCGCTCTCATAATTGATCCACCAGATCGCCAGGCCAAGGAAAGCGGAGAAAATAACCAAACCGATAATATTGCTGTCTACCATAGCGCCTACAATATTATTCGGAATCAGGTTGCGGATAGTAGTAGCCACTGGAGTGATATCCTTTGCTGTAGCAGCCCCTTCCTCTACCAGGGATGCTCCCTTGCCAACACCAAATACCATTCCGATTACAATTCCTGTTATGGCAGCGATGGCAACCATGCCCATGGTAACAATAATCGTCTTCCTTACCAGAAGTCCCATGGTCTTTCCCTGCTGCATGTTGATAATAACCTGCATAATGGAAAACATAACCAGCGGAACTACAATCATACGGATCAGGTTGATATAGCCATTGCCTACCATGGCGAACCATGTTGTAGTTTCAGCCACAAATGCAACCTCCATCGGGGCATCAGGGAATCCGGCAACCAGTTGAATTACCAGACCCATTACCAGGCCAAGGCCGGTTCCGATCATTACTACTACTGCAAAATCCATATGTTTCTTATGGTACAAAATGTGGATCAAGTAGAAAAGAGCTACCAGAACTGCAAGAAAACCAATGGTTCTCACATCACTGATCATCAAAAACTTTTGAAAAAATACATTTTCCATACCCAAACTCCTTTTCTGTGGTCTGATTTTTAAACTGCGTTTCTATTTCCGTCACATTTTAAAGTGATAACATGATGTTGGGGACAATCGGGCCAGTCACGGCATCTGCCTGGAAGATGCTTCTGGAAAAGGCAGATGCCTGCTGCTGGCTGACTACATAAAGTTATATTCTGTCAGTATTTTCTTCCGTCCGGTTATCACATCTGTAAAGTATTCATGATAGCTGATTCCCAAAAATGATCCGGAAATATTATAAAGATTATCGAAGCCGCGCCCCACAAGAGCCATAATGGCATTGTAGCTTCTCTGGCTGGTCCGGCAGTGGAGGTACACTGGACGATCCTTTGGTATCTCTGAGGTTCTCTGCCTTAATTGTCCCAAAGGAATATTGACTGCGCCTGCAAGATGGCCCATCTCAAATTCTTCCGGCGTCCTCACATCGATAATGCAGGCGCCGCTTTCTACCAGTTCCCTTACGCTGCTTACAGGAACCTGGCGGAAAACGCCATGAAGCACATTCAGCCCTACCAGCGCTGCTAAATTCACCACATCGCGGGCAGTGCCGAACACAGGGGAATAACAAAGCTCCAGCTCCTTCAGATCCTCTAAGGTGCCATTCATAGCAATCAGAGTTGCAATCACATCAATCCGCTTATCCACATTTCCTCGTCCGATGGCCTGAGCTCCCAGAATCTTCCCGGTAGGAACTTCAAATACAAGCTTAAAATGAATTGGAGCGCTGCCAGGCATCAGTCCAACCTTATCCATTGCCATGGTATAAACACAATCACAGGCTATCTGGTTAAGCTTTGCCGTTTTTTCATTCAGCCCAGTTGCTGCTGCGTTCAGTCCGAATACCCGAACTGCACAGGATCCGATTACCCCGTTATTGGTTCCGCTTCTGCCGTACATAGCGTCAGCCGCCGTCCTTGCCTGGCGCAAAGCTGGTCCGGCAAGAGGAAGTCTAACTGGCTTGTGGGTCTGCCGGTTATAGACCTGGATTGCATCGCCAACCGCATAGATATGGGGATCGCTGGTGCAAAAGTCTGGTGTTACCAGAATTCCGCCAGTTTCACCGATTTCCAGTCCGGCATCCTTAGCCAGCGCCGTTTCCGGCAGCACACCGATGGCCAGCACCACAACATCTGCAGGAATCTCTTTTGCAGAGTTTAGAATCACCTTATCCTCTGTAATGGCCTTTACCCCATCTTCTAAGAATAACTCCACACCCTGATCATAAAGCTCTTTGTGCAGGATCTGTACCATATCATGATCAAATGGAGCCATTACCTGATCGGCTGCTTCTACTACAGTAACATGCTTACCAGCTTCTTTCAGATTCTCTGCCACCTCAAGGCCAATAAAGCCTCCTCCAACTACTACCACATCCTGGCAGCCTTCCCGATTCACATACTGATCCAGTTTCACAATATCGCTTACATTGCGCACGGTAAATACGTGCGGAAGGGATACCCCCTGGATAGAGCCTGGACGGATGGGCTTGGATCCCGGCGAAAGCACCAGTTCATCATAGATTTCCTCATATTCTTTGCCTGTAACCAGATCCTTTACCTGGATCTTCTTCCCGGCAGGATCGATTCCTAACACCTCATGGCGAACCCGCACCTCAATATCATAGGAGGCCCGAAAACTCTCTGGAGTCATCAGCACAAGATAATCTGACTCTTCTACTGTTCTGCTTAAAAAATAAGGCAGGGCACAGTTGGAAAAGGATACATGCTCCCCTCTTTCAAATATAGTTATAGAAGCTTCTGCATCTAAACGCCTGATTCTGGCTGCGGCTGAAGCGCCGCCTGCAACTCCCCCTACAACAAGCACTCGTTTTCCCATTTCTTCACTCCCTCTGCAATCCGGTTATTTTACTAAAAGCAGCAGATAGCCATCTTTCGCTATCTTCAGCTCTTAATATTTGTAATAATACGTTCCACTGCTGTCTTAATATTCTTTGTATCTGTGGCAAGATTAATACGGACAAAACCATGTCCTGTGAAACTGAACCATTCTCCTACATCGCAGGCAAGACGGCATTTCTTCTGGATAAAGTCTGCTACCTCTTCTCCTGACATATAGCCTCTCAGATCGATCCAGGAAAGATAGGTTCCTTCAAGAGGAGTCACTACAATGTTTGGAAGCTCTCTGGCAAATTCCTGCTTCATGTAGTTATAATTATGCTGGATCAGAGCCTTAACGTCTGCAAACCATTCTTCACCTCCGCGGTATGCAGCCTCCATGCCGGTAACACCCATCAGATTCACCTCAGGAGATCCTATGCTCTTAATATAAGCATCATACGTTTCCATCAGCTTTTCATTGTAAATAATCACATGAGAATGGATCAGTCCGGCTAAATTAAAGGTTTTGGATCCGGAATTTAAAAGAATCAGGTTATCCCGGTATTTTCCACCCTTTACCATAGAAGAAGAAACAAAGGGATTCTCCTCATATGCAAAATCCTGGTGAATTTCATCCGATACCACCAGTACCCCGTGTTTCTTGCAGATCTCCATCATAGCTGCCAGCTCTTCCTCTGTCCATACGCGGCAGACTGGATTGTGGGGGGAACAAAGGATAAACATTTCTGCCTGGTTATCTGTGATGGCTTTCTCGAACTTCTCCATATCCAACTGGTAATGGCCTTCATGATTGTCCAGCTCACAAGTCACTAGCTTTCTCCCGGTATTTAGTATGGCATCATAAAATGGATAATAAACAGGCGGGCAGATAACAACAGATGCATTCTCTTTCGTATATGCCCGTACAGCCGCATACAGAGAACCTACCACTCCTGTAGCAAACCGAACGTTCTCCTTAGCCAAATCCATACCATGATGCTTCTTCTGCCAGGCAAAAAAAGCCTCAAAATAAGAATCTTCAACCTTACCATACCCAAAAACGCCATGTTCTACCCGCTTTTTCAGTGCCTCCCTCACTGACTCCGGGGACTGGATTTCCATATCCGCAACCCACAAAGGCAGCAAATCAGCATCTCCAAAAACTTCCTGGAGGGAATCCCACTTTAGTGTTCCAGTACCTTTTCGTTCCACGCAGTGCTCCTCACAAAATTTCTCAAAATCCATACAAATTGCCCCTTTCTTTTATATATTTTAAATCATTTGATTTTTGTTTTGTAACTAAACTATAGTATAGTTTATATTATATATTTTGTCAATATTGTAATAGATAATTTTTCTTTTTTAGATATTTTACATAAAATTTTCTGCATTTTTTGCAAAAATAGTTTTACGAATTAACATTTTTTACTGAAAAAATTCAAATTGCACGTATTTAAATTCTTGCGGTGAAAATTCAGATATGTTATGATAGTTTAATATAGAAATCAAAATGATAACACAAACATAGGAGTGTAGCTAAATGACTTATTTTTCAGACATTGACAACGCCTATCGCAAGGTATCTGCCAAAGCCAATATGCTGTATGAATTTGTTATGTTATATCATAACTATATTTACGCCCAGCATACTTATGAGGCCGAAAACTGCAATATGATGGAGATACACACCCTTACCTATATCGACGACAGCCCTGGCATCACGGCTACCCAGTTAGCAAAAATCTGGCACAAAAGCAAGAGCGCTATCTCTCAAACTATTAAAAAGCTGGTTGAATCCGGATATGTAGAAAAGTGTTATATGAAAAATAATGAAAAAACAGCCTGCTTGTACGTAACAGAAAAAGGAAAACTTCTTTCCAACGTACACAAGGCCTATGATGTAGCAGATATTGCACAAACTACAGCCTATCTTGTAGAACACTGCAGCGAAGCGGATCTGGATGCTTTTTATCGAATTATAGAACAATACAATAAACTTCTAAAATCAGAACCGTAAGCTTTGTGCAAAAGTCGATGCAAGAAAAGCCTGGAGTTTCTTAAAAAATTGTTTCTACAGCGCTAAGAGTGTAAAATTTTCAAGGGGTTGTCGCAACATTCGGCATTTCCGCAATATATAGTAAAAATCATGCCACATTTAAACTATATATTGTGTATCTTTGCCCTTTTTGCGACAACCCCTTGCTATATGTTTGTTAAAATTTCTATCAATGCGCCATGTGACGCCAAATCCCCGAAACAGGAAAAACCGGGCACTTGATGACAGCCTTTGCACAGCAGCTTTCCAGTCTTTCGCTACGCCCGAATGATCACGGTAGGATACCCATAGCTCCTTAGCGTCTGTTCCATATGAACAGCATTGTCCAGATTCAAAAAAGCGCCTACTCTCACCTTATACCACCCATCTTCATAAACTAAAAATACCGGAAATCCCTGGCTTTGAAGCTGATTTTCCATCTGCTCCGCCAGTTCACGATTCTGATATGCGGCTGTTTGGATTTGATAATAGACAGGTTTCTCCATTTCCCGGAAAAAAGCAATCACTGCATCCCCAATGCCATCTGCGATTTTTTCAAAGTTTTCATCAAAAATACGGTTGTCTTTCTTATTATCAATAAATCCCGTTTCTATCAAAACCGCCGGCATTCTGGTCCGTCCAAGAACAGCCAGCCCGGGCCGCTCCTGAATTCCTAAATCTGCAAAGCCACTGTCTGTAAGAGCTTTTTGAATATTCTGAGCCAGTTTATCCGCTTCACTGCCTTTTTCATAAACCAAGGTCATAGCCCCTGAACCGCTTCCGGGAATTGGCATTGCATTTCGATGGAAGGAAAGAAAAAAATCGGCATCGGATCGGTTTCCAATTTTAGCCTTTTCCAGCGGAGTCTGTGTCACATCCGTAGTCCGGGTATAGAGAGTTCGGATACCTGCATTTTCTAAACGATCCCCTACAGCCAAAGCAAGTCTTAAATTATCATCTTTTTCCTTTCTTCCTTCATAAACAGCTCCCGGTTCCTGTCCTCCGTGGCCAGCATCTATAATTACAGTAGGCATACCATCCATTCTGCACTTCCAAATTATTTCTTTATAAGAAGGATATGCAGCACTTCTCTTTCTGTTTCCTGTTTTTTGGTAATTTTCAAATGCTTGTGTCCCGACTGCTTGACGCTAAGATCAATTATGGGTGGGAATTTACGCAACGGGATTTAAAAGGCAGAGAAGGACAGACAGGTGATCTGCCGTATGGTCAGAGGAGCCTATCTTAATATTACTATATTAATGATCCACATTTACGCCTCTTGGGCCTACATGGGTGGAAAATACAATTTGGGTACTGGTTTTCCCATACTTCTGAAGCTGGCCGATAAAATCGTCCAGCTCTGCTGTACTGCAAAATGCCACTTTTAACAGCATGGAATATTCTCCTGTTACGCTGCTGCATTCCAATACATTTGGCACTGATCCTGCATAGGAATAAAAATTTTCTTTATCGTCTGCTACTACATTTAAGTTAATATATGCAATGATATGGTATCCAAGTTTTATGGGATCAACAGCAGCGTGATAGCCAGACAGAATTCCTTCGTTTTCCAGTTTCTCAATCCGCGCTGATACAGCCGGAGATGACAAAAAAGTTTTTTCAGCAATGGCTTTTAATGACATCCTTGCATTTTCCTGCAGCAGTTTTAAAATTCTGCGGTCAATATCATCCATTTTTTCCTCTTTCTATCCGATTCAGGCACATGGCTTTTACAGCCTTTTTAGCCGTTTCATACGTTCTACTGCCCTTATGGTATTTTCATAAGTTCCAAACCCCGTAAGCCTGAAATAATGTTCCCCGCTGGGGCCAAATCCGCTTCCCGGAGTTCCGACTACACAGGCCTTCTCCAACAGTTGATCAAAAAACTCCCATGAAGTAAGCTTGCCTGTATGAAGCCATACATAGGGGGAATTTATTCCGCCCACAGCCTCATATCCTGCTTCTGTCAAGCCGTCATAAATAGCTCTGGCATTTCTCAAATAATAGGACACCTGTTCTTTCACTTCCCGCTGCCCTTCTTCGCTGTATACGGCCAGTCCGGCTTTCTGCTGGATATAGGGAGCGCCGTTATATTTTGTTCCATGGCGCCGTGCCCACATATCATGGAGGGACATCCCTTTCGAAGTAATATCTTTGGGAACTACGGTGAAACCAAGCCGCATCCCAGTAAACCCTGCATTTTTGGAAAAGGATCGGAATTCCACGGCACAACTTCTGGCACCGTCCACTTCATAGATGCTGTGAGGCACATCCGGATCGGTAATATAAGCTTCATAGGCAGCATCATATAAAATCACTGCTTCCATGGAATTTGCATAATCCACCCACACTTTTAACTGTTCTTTCGTCAAAGTCGTTCCTGTAGGGTTGCTTGGATTGCAAAGGTAAATCATATCCGGCCTTTTCTTGGGAAGCGCCGGAATAAAATGGTTTTCCCCGGTACAGGGCAGGTAAATCACATTGGACCAAGTGCCGGATATGGGATCATATTCCCCTGCCCTCCCTGCCATCACATTTGAATCCACATAAACCGGATAAACCGGATCACATACGGCAATAACTGCGTCATTTGCAAACAGCTCCTGAATATTGCCGCAGTCAGATTTTGCTCCGTCTGATATAAAAATCTCATCTGCTTCCACGGAACAGTTTCTTTTCTGATAGTCTTCCCTTGCTATAGTTTCCCGCAAAAAAGAATAACCTAAGTCCGGAGCGTAGCCGTGAAATGTAGCTCCATTCCCCATTTCCTCTACCGCTTCGTGAATCGCTTTTATTATAACAGGGGCTATCGGCAGCGTTACATCTCCGATTCCCAGACGGATCATATCTGCCTCAGGATTCTTCTCCTGAAATTCCTTTACTTTTTTAGCAATAGTAGAAAACAAATAACTGCCAGGCAGTTTTTGATAATACTCATTCAGTTTCATAATTTTCCCCTTCCTTTCTGTAGCTGTTCCAATTGCCTGGTTGAAAGAAATTTTTTAGATTCTTCCTTTCAGACAAAGAGTATGACACTCATCTGACGAAAAGCAATTTTCAGATGCATTTTAGCGCTTTACTGCTGTTGTGGCTGAATCCGGTTTCTCTGGTACAAAAATCTCTCCTTCATAGACCTCCTGGGCAGGGCCTGTCATAAATACATGGCCGCTTTCCGGATCCCAAAATATAGAAAGTGTTCCTCCCAACAGTTGGACTTCCACCTTATTTTCCGTATAGCCCATTAAAATTGCAGCCACTGCACTGGCGGCAGCTCCCGTGCCACAGGCATAGGTTTCCCCGCTTCCCCGCTCCCAAACCCGCATTTTAATATGGTTCCGATCAAATATTTGAATAAATTCCGTATTGGTACGATCCGGAAACCGTTTGTGATGTTCGAAGGCTGGTCCTATATCTTCTAAATTTAAAGAATCAATGGAATCCATAAAGTAAACGGCATGGGGATTTCCCATGGAAATCCCTACAAATTCGTATCCTTCCCCACTTACTGTAATTGGCTCCGGCACTTTGGATATCTGCTGCGGAATCCCCATATCTACAGTTACTGTCCCAACCTTTCCTTCCTCTATCTGAAAAGATAAGGTTTTAATCCCTGATTTCGTTTCCACAGTCATAGGATTCTTCACTGCAATCCCATGATCGTAGGCATACTTGCCTACACATCGGATTCCATTTCCGCACATTGCCCCCTCTGATCCGTCAGCATTATACATAATCATCCGGCAGTCAGCAATTTTAGAAGGTGCAATCAAAATCAGCCCGTCTGAACCAACTGCCGTTCTTCTGGGACTTATATACTGTGCTGTCCAGGAAGGATCCCTTACTGTTTCTTCAAAACAATTCACATATACATAGTCATTGCTGATTCCATGCATTTTGGTAAATTTCATATTTTCCTCCGTTTTGTTGTACTTTATTACATGTGTTGGGGTCAAAAGGTGTTTTGACGTTCACAGGTACCCTGTGAACGTAACCGCATATGCCCATTTAAAATCGCCTGGCGGCGATGGGGCATATGCTTTTCCCCCATAACCGTACTGGCTCATGACTAATCAGCGTGGTGATTAGTCATGGTATAAACAGTAACGTTTTGACCCCTCTGATACCGGATTGCTCCGTACTTTGTACTCCCGCAATCCTCAAAAACATTCAAAATCCGCCCTGATCGGGCTGCTTTTTCAAGTTTTTGGCGGGTCCCAAGTTCAAAAATCCTCTTGCAGGCAAGCTTGCATCGGATTTAGACCTTTTGCCCCTGGTATCATTACATTAAGCTTAATACCATCTGGGCCGTTTCCACCATATTCGTCCCGCTGTCCATACTGCATTTTTGTATATAACGGTGAGCTTCCGACTCTGTCATATTATTCCGTTCCATTAAAATAGCTTTTGCTTTCTCTATTAAAATTTTATCTTCTTCATTTCGTTTTCTGGGCTGAGATTTCCGACGCCTTTTTTTCTCCATCTGAGCCTGAACCATCATTTCAAGCGTATTTACTAAATCCCGCACTTTAAGGGGCATGGGCAGACAAAGGATCCCTCTTGGAACAGGGCGGCTCCAGCGGTCTGGAGATGAAATCAGCAGCATTTCCACAGCAGAAGGAAGACAGTCCCGCATTTCTTCATACATCATGTCAGCGAATCGAAAACCGCTGACAACGATCCCATACTCCCAGTCACTGCAGGTATTTAGTACCTGAGAAGCTGTTGTGCAGACCGCCACTACCTGAAATCCGCTCCGCATCAAAATATTTTTAATACTTTTCCCATCATCTAATTTCGAAAATGCTACTACAATGTTCGTCAATCAATCACCCCCAGGCAATTTCTGATTGTGTATCAAGCTGGTAACTGTTTATAGTATAATTAATACTTATAAAGATACTGATTGATCTCCCAATCGGTAACCTGAGCACGGAACTGCTGCCATTCTTCCTTCTTTGCCTCCAAATATTTGCTGTAAATGTGTTCACCTAATACACGCCGGATAAAGGGATCTGCCTCATAAGCTTCAATGGCTTCTCCTAAGGTATCAGGAATTTGCACAAATCCCTTTGCCTTTCTTTCTTCTTCTGCCATCCGGTAAATATTGTGTGTCACCGGTTTTGAAAGCTCTGCAGGATGATGAATTCCATCCAATCCTGCCGCCAAGATTACGGCGAATGTCAAATATGGATTCATTGCAGAATCCGGACTTCTTAATTCAATTCTGGTATTTTCTCCCCTGGCTGTTGGAATCCGAAGAACACAGCTTTTGCTGGCAGATGGCGTCCAAGCCTTATAAATAGGCGCATCATACCCTGGAACCAGGCGCTTATAAGAATTAACCAAAGGATTCGTAAGCAGCATCATCCCGTCTATGTGATTTAAAATACCGGCCATAAAGCGATATGCCGTTTTGCTTAATCCATATCCGTTGCTGTCTTTTTGATCTTCCAGTACGTTCATTCCATTTTCATCAAATAAAGACAGATTAATATGCATGCCGGAACCGTTAATCCCTTCCTTCGGCTTAGGCATAAACGTGGCATGAAGTCCATGGCGTTTGGCTATCACTTTCACTGCCATCTTAAAAGTCATAATATTATCAGCCGTCATCAGCCCTTTATTATAGTGGAAATCAATTTCGTGCTGAGCCGGAGCAATTTCGTGATGGGACGCTTCCATTTCAAATCCCATCTCTTCTAAGTTTAATACAATATCACGTCTTACATTTTCTGCTAAATCCAAAGGCCCTACATCAAAATATCCTGCCTTTTCATGGGTTACTGTAGTGGGAAGGCCTTCATCGTTCAGATGAAACAGAAAGAATTCACACTCCGGCCCCACATAAAAATCGTATCCCATATCCTTTGCCTGCTTTAATACCTTTTTTAACACGTATCTGGGATCCCCTTCAAAGGGCGCCCCTCCCGGACGATGTACATCACATATCAGACGGGCCACTTTCCCCTGCTGAGGCCTCCACGGAAAAATCTCAAAGGTATCGAAATCCGGATGCAAATACATATCAGTTTCATCATCTCTTACAAATCCTTCTATAGAAGATCCGTCAAACATACAGCGGTTATCTAAAGCCCGTTCTAACTGCCTGAAGGTAACTGCCACATTTTTCAACATTCCAAAAATATCTGTAAACTGCAGACGGATAAATTCCACATCCTCCTCTTTCGCCAGACTAAGGATATCTTCTTTGCTATATTTGCTCATGTTTTCTCCTCCCGCTTTCTGGTGCCTCTTCGCTCTTTGGCGCCCCTTGTAAACATTAAAAATATATCAGTTCAGTTTTTATTTGTCAACAATCTATCATTGCTTCACCAGCATTATTTCTGCCGCCCTGTGAAGGCTGACTCCTCTGCGCCACAGGGCTTTAGCTTTCTTTAAGAAAAAGCGCCGGAGCAGATTTCAGGCAATCTGGACTCCGACGCATTTGTCGTTTCTGTTTTCAGTTGTTAAAAAATCCAGGGCCGCCTTCAATTCCTGTGGTTTCTGGTTCCGTCATAATCGGCCTGGTGGTGTGTACCGTGCCTCCGCTTCCCGGTCCTGTGGAGGAACTGGTCGGGTTATTGTTTTTGCTGTTTCCGGGCCCTGCGCCGCTTCCTGCCGAACTGCTGCCTCCCGGTCCTGTTCCTACAGACGGCCCCTGGCCTTCACTGGAAGATGGGGCAGTCGGGCGAATTGGCGATGTGCCTCTTCCGCTTTCCGATTCTCTGGTTCCGGAAGTACTTCCCTCAGTTTCTCTTTGTCCCGGACTATTGTCCCGCTCTGTTTCCCTGTTTCCCTGATTTCCGGATTCTGATTCCCTGGATCCGGAAGATTCCTCCGGCCTTCTTAATCCCGGATCATTTATTAACTGATCCTCCGGTACGTATTCATCTGACTGTGTATTCGGATCTTCCCTGTCTTCTATGTGATTGCCATTCTCAGATTCTCTCACCGGATTCCCATCTTCATCGGTTTTTGCTTCCGCAGCCTTTGTTGTTTCCGATTTTGTGTTTTCTTCTGTCCGCTGGCTGCTGTCCTTGTTTCCGGCTTCTCTTGCTTCTGAGCTCATTTTCTCCATGTCTTCTTCATGCAGATTCTGCCCGGAATCAGCCTGCTTCGCACTGTTATATGCAATATCATTACTGATTCTTACCACATGTTCTGAGGGCTGGTAATTTTCCGTACCGAATAAGAATTGATGAAGCTTTATCACATTAGATTCCAATGTAACCGGAACCACACAGTCTAATTTTCCTATATCCTGCACTTTTAAATCAAAAGGAAAACCAGCCGTATCTCCCAAATAGTATCGGTTAATATTCTTTGCAGCCTCTAAAAGATCCTCCAGCTTAAAGCTGTGGGCAACCTGAGGCAGGCATACTCCTATCAATGCGTGAATTACCCGGATATCTGAGTTTTTAGCTTTCTCCAGACATTGGGAAATTACCGCTCTTTGCCTTTGGGTACGCTGAAAATCTGTATCCATTTTACGCAGACGGCAGTATGCCACAGCCTGTACACCATCTAAATGCTGGAATCCAGGAGCTTTTAAGTGCTGGGAATAAACACCTGTGTATTCCACTACGGATGTAATATAACCATTAATCTGCTGGAACTCTGCTTCTGTAATGTCAATATCAACACCGCCTAAATTGTTAATTGCGTCTGCTACAGCTTTCCAGTTTACCGCCACAAAATCATCTACTGCAATATCCAAATTTTCACTTAATGCCTTTAAAGCCTGTTCCGGGCCGCCCCGGGCATACGCTTCATTAATTTTGCGGTATGGATTTTTCTCGCCAACTTTCAAATACGTATCACGGTAAACACTGGACATTTTTATCTCTCCGGTTTCCCGGTTTACGCTGCATATAATGATAACATCTGAATTTGCGCCTCTCCCTAAATTCCCGTCTGTAGAGTCCACCCCAAACACTGCAATCTTCCAGAATCCCTTCTGTACAGTTTCCGTCTGAATGTCCAGGTTTGGGTTTACCTGAATCTCTTCCATATTTACATTCAGGTCTGCTGTCAAATTCCATAAATGATTCAAATAGCCTGCAAGAGCGCCAATACCAACCACAACCAGCACCACTACAGAAATCACAATCATTCTGGCCGCTGACAGCCCTTTTTTCCGCTTCTTTTTTACACGCCTTCTGCTTTGTTGCCTTATCTGTCTGGCAGCCCTGCTGTTTCTATCAATGCTCATAGGTGGCCCCCTGTTTTATGTCCTTCTTTTCTCCGTCATAAGAGTATTTCTTAGGAAGTGCACAGATATGCGCACAGCAAAATATTCCGTTTCCCATTATAGCAAAAGATTCCATTTAAATTATGACAATTTTCTTACAAATATATGTATTAATTATGAAAGGGAAGATCTGGAGTGTGTCTGAAAATTGCTTTCTGTCAGATGTACCTTCCACTTCGTGGGGGATTTGTGCCAAATAAAGGAGGCATAGCGGGTATGGTGACTGAATTTGGCACAAATATACCGCAAAGTGGAAGGTGCAGATGGCGGGAATGAATTTTCAGACATGCTCTAACCTATGTTTGGCGGCGGATCTGGAATCGCCACAGGAGCTGCTGGTATTTCTGGCTGTACAGGGGCTGGCGCCTCTGGGCTTGGGGCAGGCGCTGATGCTTCCGGACTCGGCGCAGGAGCTGGGGCTTCTGAACTTGGGGCAGGAGCCGGCACTTCCGGAGCTGGTGTTTCCGGACTGGGAGAAGGAGCCTGGGACGCTTCCGGACTCGGCGCAGGAGCTTCTGTTGGCTGCCAGCCTGGGCCATACTGAATCCACTGATTATCCTGGGCCTGAGTTCCTGATTCCTGAGAACCGGAGGATTCTCCAGAAGAAGGTTCCGCCTCTTCAGAAGGTATAATCACTGCATCCGATTCTGGTGTTACTGCAGGCACTACCTCCTGCGGAAGAGGCAGCGGCACTGGGGCAGGTGTCGGTTCCGGTGTAACCACAAAGGGGCCTCCGCCTGAACCGGATGCTGCCGTACTCTTTTGGCTTCCAGTTCCATCCAGGTTATAGCAGATTACCGGCATTCCCGCATAAATATTCTCAAATAAAGTTTTGGCCGCCTGATATGGCATATTAATACAGCCATGGGAACCATTGCTTTTGTAAATACTTCCTCCAAACTGGTTTCTCCAGCTCGCATCATGGAATCCGATTCCACCGTTAAAAGGCATCCAAAACTTAACCGGACTGGCATAACCTTGTCCCTTTAATACTGCATCTCTCTGCTTATAGGTAACGCCAAAAATACCTGGAGGCGTAGTATAGCCTCTGGCCGCATTGCCGGATACAAAATCCGATTCCAGAACCTTTTGCCCGTCTACATAAAGGAACATATGCTGAGCGGTTAAATTGACTTCTGCATAAGTATCCCCATAATCCTTGCCGTCATGGCTTGCTCCTGTCTGGGAATACTCCGGCTCCCTGGTCTGGCTCTCCCCAGCCATAATAGCTGCTGTTAATGCTTCCTCTTCTGCTTTCTGGTTAATCCTCCACCCATAAAAGCCGCTGACCTCTACCTCCGGGCCATAACTGGTCTGAAACGTTCTGGTAGAATATGCCGTATTATATTTTTTAGCAAGCTCTGACACATAGTCGCTTACCATCGTTTCATCAACGGAAACCTGCATATTTTCATCAAAGGTAATCCATTTATGGATTTCATCTCCGTTTAATACCTCTTGTTTCTCCCCAAAGGTATAAGTAACACTCATAGTTGCATAACGATTCATATTATCTTTTAATTCCACCAGAGAAGGATCCGGTTCCTGGCGCTCACGCACATAACATCCGGCATCTTCCAAAACAAGCTCCGGTTTTAAAGACAGCAGCGATTCCGAAAATGCCTGTTCAAATACTTCCGGTTTCACAGCCGTTCCCGGCTCCTCTGGCACTATTTCATATCCTGTTCCCATAATATAGTCGGATAAATATGCTTCTTTATAAGGAACTGCTTTGGCCGGATCAAGCAAATCCATCTGATCCACGTAATTTCTGAACATTGCATCATCATATGCAATCAATGCATCTACCTGAGAACTTTGACTTCCAAAGTAAGACATTCCCCATAAATAAGGGTTCTGCTCTTCCATTAGCCGCTCCAGCGTGCCATCAAATACAGTATGAAGTCCAATATCATCTTTAGACACTATCGTTTCGCTGCCATCCCGGCCAATCAGCCGTAAGCTGTACTGATCCAAAGAGGCGGACATTTGAGCCTTTACCTCTTCAATGGTCATTCCCTGAGCATTCAGACCATTAATGATCGTATTAGGGCAAAAGGCATCTTTATAACTATGAGCTTTTATCAAATATGCTCCTGCCGCTCCCAATCCACATGCAAGCAAGATACAGCCTGCCGCCATTTTTCCTTTTTTAGAAAAGGCTTTGCTGTCCTTTTCCGGTTTGCTTACTTTTCCTGTTTCTTTTCCATTCCGTTCTAAAGCACCCAACTCTTCTTCTACCCCTTTATCTTCATAATCTCTCTGGCTTTCTGCAAAGTCAGTCTGGTTCTTCTCTGTTCCTTGGTCCTGCCCCTGCTTTAAGGCTGTTAATCCAATGTTTTCTTCTTCATTTGTATCTGCTTTCTCATCCTGCTGTTCTTCAAAAAAGTCATCCACATCCAGCGCATCTGAAAAGCTGCTGTCATCATAGTCGTCATCCAAATAATACTCATCGTCTTCTATATAGCCGTCTTCCAGATAATCCCCATCGTCTTCGTAATCATCATCCAGATAGTCACAATTTTCTGGTTCTTCTTCCGGCTCCTCCCGGATCGTCAGGGAATCCCCCCTATCCTCATCTGCCTCCCAGGCCTTTGGGGAGCTGGATTCACTCCCTCTGCTTCTATTTCTTTCCATAGCTAATACAAAACCTCTCTGTTTTTCTGTATCATACGGCATTATAACACATTTTCCCTTCCAGTTACAATGGATTTTGCAGGAATCCTTTTAAATCTTACGTTTTTCCGTAGAAATATTAATCCTTTTTTCAAGCTATTGCAAAATATATTTCCTCTGTGATAACATAAGTTCAGAAACAAAGGGTTTATCATTCGAGGAGGAGTTATATGAAAAAGAAAACAAAAGGTTCCACATGTTCTATTATTGCCGCCCTTCTTTTTGCAGCCGTCCTTTCCGGTTGCAGTGGGGGAGGCTCAAAATCCATGTATGCAGAAACTATGGCAGCAACCATGGATTCTGTTTCCTCAAATCAGACTATCGAAATGGAAGCTCCTGCCATGGGAGCCCTGGTGGAGGAAGGAAGCATTGATACTGCTTCCTCTGTGGATTCCGGCAGTCAGGAAGCAGCCTCTGGCATTGCCTCTCAGAACACCGAAACGCCTCAGATTTCAGGACGAAAATTAATCCGCAATATTGATATGAATGTGGAAACCACAAGCTTTGATGATCTAATTTCTTCTGTTCAGTCCAAGGTAACTCAATTAGAAGGATACGTTGAGCAGTCTGATATTTCCGGAAACAGCATTACCAATTACGGCCGCCCGGCTTTAAAATATGCTCATCTGGTTCTCCGGATTCCGGCTGAACAGTTGAATACCTTTATCAGCCAGGTTGAAACAGACAGTAATGTAACTTATAAATCGGAAACCGTAAGCGATGTTACATTACAGTATTCAGATGTGGAAAGCCGCTTAAAAACGCTCCGGATGGAACAGGAACGGTTGTGGGAGCTGATGGCCTCTGCTGATTCAACAGAAGCCATTCTTGCATTAGAGCAGCGCCTTACAGATGTTTCAATTGAGATCGAAAGCAGTGAATCCCGGCTTCGCCATTTTGATAACTCCATTTTATACAGCACAGTAAACCTGAATATATCGGAAGTAAATTTAGAAAGCCCAACTCAGCCGGAAACTCCCTGGCAGCAGATACAGCGGGGATTTTCCCGAAACTTGATTTCACTGGGTGATTTCGTAACTGCTTTCCTGATCGGATTCCTGTCCGGAATTCCCACCATTTTATTCATACTTTTGCTGATTGTTCTGTTCTTTCTGGCTGTGAAAGCAACCCGAAAGAGAATCTGGCGCTTCAAACATAAAACGCCCGGGCAAAAGGAATCCTCCATTCCTTCCACTTCTTCACCAGAAACAGCCCCTGAAGAATCTGAAACAAAAGTCTGAAGCAATAATGAAGCAAAAACCTAAAACAAAACAGGAGTTAAAACTGTCTGCTGCAAAAAACAGCGGCAGGCAGTTTCAACTCCTTATTTTTTTTTATTTCCGTAACGAAAATCTCCAATTTCCTCCATCAAAAGTCTGGCATTTTCTACAATTCCCTGAAATGCTCCATGATGATAAAAGCTGGCAAATAAAAGCCCAACCGGTACTGCTAATATCATGCCGGCTATTCCTGCTGTCTTGAAACCTAAATATAACAAAAATAAAGTTGCCAGCGGAGGCAGTCCCATGGCATCTCCCACTATTTTAGGCTGAATAATCTGGCGGATTACCTGTGTCAGCAAATAAAGGAGAACCAGTCCTGCAGCAAAGGCATATTCCCCGGAAAACAGCTTTACCAAAGCCCAGGGCCCTAAGGCTGTTCCGGTTCCAAACATAGGAAGAAAGTCTAAAAAAGCAATTAAAAGGGCAAAAACCAGCCCATAGTCCACTCCCAGCACCAAAAAGCCGGCAGCCAGCACAGCCGCTACCACAAACATAATACGGAATTGAGCCAAAAAGTATCCGCCTATCAGCCGCTTCATATCTCCTTTTAAAAAGATGAAATACCGTTTCATCCAATCCGGCACATATTTCTTCCCTTCTGCAATGATTCTGTCCTGGTCCACAATAAAAAAATACGCAGACAGCAGCATAATAATCAGATTTACCATGGCTCCCGGAATCTGTCTGGCCACACTGCCTGCCACTGCCACTGTTGGCGGCGCAACTGCCTGCAGCAGACTGGTAACGTATTCCCCCAGATTACTCCAAAACTGAGAAAAGAAATTCTGTACCCCTGCCGGAAAATATACAAATAAACGGCTTAAATTACCCCAGGCTGTAAATACCTCCGCCTTTGCCATTTCAAACAGCTCTGGTATGTCCTGGATTAAGCGGATACCGCCTGCCATTAACCGGGAAATTAACAGATAAAGCAGCCCTGTTACCAGAGCTAAAACCAGAATAATAATGGCAGCAGAACTATGCTTTCGAACAATTTTTAAACGTTTTTCCAAAAAACGCACCAATGGATTGGCAACCAGTGCCAAAATCCATCCAATTACAAATGGCATAAAAAATCTAAGAAGTTTCGGCCCCAGGACAATGAAACAAATCCATCCGCTGATTGGAATCAGGATATTCAGCAGATATCGAATTACCCGAATCATGCGATCCAAGCCAGTCCCCCCTTTTTTAGCAGAATCTGTCAGTGTGCGATTTAATATTCAGATATGTTTCCAGGAATCTTCTTAAAACTGCCATTTCCTCATCCGTTCCGATTGTAATCCGAAGGCTGTTATCCAGCCTTGGGCTTTTAAAATACCGGACATAAATTTGTTCCTGCTTTAACGCTTCAAAAATCATTTCTGCCTTTACCGTTTTATGAGTAGCCAAAAGGAAATTAGCCTGGGAATCCGGAAACGAAAATCCTAATTCCCTCATCCAGATCTTTGTTTCTTCCCTGGTCTTCTTAATTTTTTCCAGTGTCTGATAAAAATAAGGATCGTCCTTTAGCGCTTCCGTTCCAAGGATAATGGAAGGCATATTCATAGTATAGGAATTATAAGAATATTTAACATCATTCAGTGCACGAATCAAATCCGGATGACCAATCCCATATCCAATCCGCATCCCCGCCATAGAGCGGGACTTGCTGAAGGTCTGAACTACAAGGAGATTTTCATATTTGGAAACCAGCGGCACAGCAGACTGAGCTCCAAAATCCACATAGGCTTCATCTATAATCACGACTACATCCTGATTATCACAAATGATTTCCTCTATCTCCTCCAAACCCATAGCTATCCCGGTAGGTGCATTGGGATTTGGAAAAATCACGCCTCCATTTTCTCCCTGGTAGTCTTCTTTCCGTATCCGAAAATCACAATCCAGCTTTGGCATCTGGTAAGGAATTCCAAAAAGCTGTGCCCATACCGGATAAAAGGAATACGTTACATCCGGAAACAGAACCGGCTTTTTGGAATTAAAAAAAGTTAAGAAGGCCATACCAATTACATCGTCAGAGCCAACTCCAACAAAAACCTGATCCGCTCCCACATGATAACGCCTGGCTAATGCATCTGTTAACATATACGCCGATGGATCCGGATACTTCCGAAAAGCGTCTGCATCCATTTCACTTAAAGCTTTCTTCACTCCCGGTGCAGGCGGATACGGATTCTCATTCGTATTCAGTTTCACCAAACGATTTCCTGAAGGCTGCTCACCCGGCACATAAGGAACCACTTTTCTAATATTATTCTCCCAAGCCCTTTTCATTCTTATCTCCCTTCTTCTGATTAGTGTGCTGACACGTTTACATTCTGGCAAATCTTCTTGTCTATTCGCCTGTCTGCTGCGTTGTTGTTGGAAGGTGATGCCACCGCATCGCCTCCCTCCGCCGCCTTGCAGAATGAACATTCATTCTGTGTCATTTGGCTGAAAGTAAATGTGTCAGAACACACTCTAGTGTTCTGTCTGGCTCATAGATAGGCAAACTTCCTTGCCTATTTTCCTGACAGCGCCACTCCCCAAGCCTCGACGTAGCAACCGCTACGCCTTCG
>JAAWIS010000165.1 GCA_022796475.1 Lachnospiraceae bacterium
TGCCTCTCGTTTTCCCTGACCCGGATAATTGGTATATTGATATACTGATAAATAATAAAGAGTGTATTAAATATCCATATAAAGGCAACATATTGTCACTCTCTCTTCCTGGCTTTAAAGAAAAGAAATCAATTATATATCTTTTGAAGGAAGTTGTTAAGCGAACGATGTATATGCGGAAAATAAAAAAGGAAAATCATTACGATGCGTGTATAAGTTTCCTGCCCAGTTCCAATATTTCAAATATACTGTCCGGAAATAAATATTGTAAAACGATTGTTTCCATACATGGTAATGTTCTGAATGATGAGACGGGAATAGTTGGTAAATTCTGGGCTTTCTTTTTTATTAAATCACTATATAGCCATGCTGATAAAATAGTAGCAGTTTCAAAAGAAACAACGGTTAGATTCATAAGACAATTAAAAGTATCAGAGAAGAAAGTAGATACCATAGTAAACGGATATGATAATCAATGGGTACAGAAAAAAATGGAAATTATTCCTGCAGAAGGGGAAGGGCGTTTTTTTACTAATGAAGGCAAGGTATTAATTACCGTGGGAAGATTGGTTGAGGAAAAGGGGCAGTGGCATTTAATCAGAGCTTTTTCAGAAGTGGTAAAGCAGGAGCCGAATACGAAACTGCTGATTATTGGAGATGGCGTGCTGAAAAAATATTTAACACAGCTGGCTGAAATGTATGGTTTAGAAAAAAAGATTATTTTTACAGGGTATTCAGATAACCCGTTTTGGTATAGTAAACATGCGGATATTTTTGTATTGCCGTCATTATCGGAGGGATATCCAAATGCATTAGTGGAAGCAGTCTGCTGCGGATTGCCGTGTATTGCAGCAGATGTTCACTCCGGCGTACGGGAAATACTGGCACCTGGCTTAGATGCAGCAGGAGAAAGAACGGATCGTATATTAGAGGAAGAGTATGGCGTATTAATTCCTGTATGCAGCGGACAAAAGTATCAGCATATGGAACCGCTTGAGCCGTCAGAGAAAAAGATGGCAGACGGGATCGTGATGCTGCTTAGAGACAGCGGAAAAAAAATGCATTATATGCAGAAAAGTGTGGAAAGAAGTAAGGATTTAGATCTTAAAATAATAGTTGATAAATGGATGGATGTTATGCAAGAGTAAAAGGCGGATTTTTTATGGAGGAATTAGTATCAATTATAATACCTGCTTATCAGGAGGAAAAGAGAATAGAGCGCTGTCTTCAGAGCATTACTGCATCATCATATCGCAACATAGAGTTGATAGTGGTTAATGATGGATCTACCGATAATACGGAGAAGGTTGTCAGGGATTTTAAGAAAAAAAGTGAACCGAAGCATATTCCGATAAATATAGTTACTATTTCTAACGGAGGGGCGGCCCGGGCACGCAATTATGGCCTGCATCTTGCTAAAGGAGATTATATTGGTTTTGCAGATGCAGACGATATGGTTCATCCCAGTATGATAGAAAAATTGGTTGACAGTATGAGAAGGGGAAATGATCTGTCTGGCTGCGGATTATTATTTTGTAACGAAGATGGGAAACCTAAGGTTCGTCAATCTAATTTACGCAGCCAGAAAAAGCAATGTCCCCGTCAGGCATTGTCAATGGTTATGTGGGATCAGACTCAGATGAGCCTTTGCACAATGTTGTTTCGCAGAACATTAATTATGGATGCGGATGGAAAGCCGGGTTTGTTATGCCCTGAGAATACTGTGGCATTTGAAGATTTTTCTTTTATTTGCGAATATATAAGCCGTTGTAATGGCTTCATGGAAATTTTGCCTTTTTATGGATACTTTTACTGTAAGCATGAGGAAAGTTTGACAGGTAAAAAATACAGTGTGGAGAAACTCTGCTATGCTTTACAGCCGATTTTGGCTGTTGGCGAACGGATAGGAGATACAGATTTTGTGGCACATAAATTACAGTATGCATTTTTAATTATGGAATTTTGGTATAAAGAAGTACTCAGAAGCAGTAGGTATGAATTTTCTCCGGAGTGTGAAAGCTGGAGAATCTATATGCGGGAGCTGGAACGGTATGCGGATATTTATATGAATGCTTCTAATGTTGCATTATACAAGAAGATGGCTATGTGGATAGTCCGAAAGCATCCGGAAGCAGGACGTTTTTTGGCAAAGACAGCAGGGAGATTTGTTTTTTAAAGATGAGATGAATCTAAGATAATCTACCATACAGATTAAAATTTGTGAGGAGAGAATGATGGCGGGTAAATTTGGATTGATTCTCGATAATTACAGAGAGACAGAGTGGATATGCTATAAGAAAAGGAAATACAGAAAATTAAAGAACCAAGATGTAAGTATCATAAGTTCAAATTGCAGCGGCGCATTTATGTATTATGATTTGGGAATGAGGTACCTTAGCCCTACCGTTGATTTGAGTATAGAAATGAATGATTTTGTTAAAATGGTAAAAGATTTAAAATGGTATATGGCCCAGGAACTGGTGAAATCAGAAGAAGGCAAGTGTCCTATAGGCCTGTTGGGCGATATAAAAATAAATTTTATACATTATAGTAATTTTGAGGAAAGTAAAAGGAAGTGGGAGGAAAGGAAAAAAAGAATAAAC